>JAZORK010000194.1:0-14753 GCA_045656485.1 Acutalibacteraceae bacterium
TTGACTGGTATGGACAAGCAACATCTTGTGCGTGTTTTATTGAATGGCTTACAACCTTTTTATCGCATAGAAAAAGAGGTTAAAGAAGTGATTGTAACACTCAATCATGTTAACACTGATAGTATGGTTATGGCTTGGATGATGGCTGCCAACAACTTCCCAACTGTTAATAAGCACGAGGAAAATAAAAAGTGGTTAGGTAGGTATATCAGTTCATTGGTCGGGCGTCATGTCATATGGAAATTTAATAAGGATACAAACGAGAAGGCAGGGCTTGAAAAAGACCCTGCCTTAAATATTGCAACAAAAGAAAATAAAGGAGAGATTGAATGAGTAGTAAATTTAAATCTGTAGAAGGAATGCTTACGAGCGTGGATAGTTTATTCACAACGCAAGCCGAGAGGGATGATGAATTAAAACCGAAGGTTGAAGAAATTTCCCTTGACCTAATTGACGGGTTTGAGGGGCATCCCTTTTCGGTAAAGGATGATGAAGATATGCAAAATCTTGTAAAGAGTATTTCGGAGAATGGAGTTTTAGTGCCGTGTATCGCAAGGGAGAACGGCGAGCGGTATGAATTAATTTCAGGGCATCGCAGAAAAGCGGCTTGCAAGGCGTTGGGGATTCCCACATTGCCGATTATTGTCAAGGATATGACCCATGAGCAGGCGATTATCACAATGGTAGATAGTAACATTCAAAGAGAGCATATTTTACCGAGTGAAAAGGCCTTTGCTTACAAAATGAAAATGGATGCCTTAAAAGCACAAGGAAAGCGAACCGATTTAACTTCGTCCCAACTTGGGACGAAGTTGCGAACGGACGAGCAAATTGCAGAAAGTTCGGGCGATAGTAGAAATCAAGTTCAAAGATATATCCGCCTAACCTATCTCAACAAACAGTTATTAGATATGGTTGATGAGGGCAAGATTGCTTTTACACCTGCGGTGGAGCTTTCGTATTTAAATGATATTGAGCAAGCCGATTTAGTTGAGGCTATTGCGCAGTGCGAGGCAACTCCAAACCTTTCACAATCTTGTCGTCTTAAAAAGATAAGTCAAGGCGAGGGGCTTACTCCAGAAATGATCGTAGAAATAATGTGTGAACAGAAATCAAACCAAAAGGAAATGCTCAGAGTGCCGATGGAGGACATTCGTAAATATGTTCCAAATGCTAGCGAAAAGCAGACAATGGAGTTTGTCTTAAAGGCTTGTGAGCATTATCGTCAGTATCTGATTCGTCAGCAAAACCGCGATGAAAGGTGATTGAGTCGCACATAAAATTTTGTGTTTTGGAATAAAGTTATATAAATAAAAGGAGGAAATTGAAATGGCTAACAGAAAAGCACAATACAACGTCATAAATATTTTCTCCGGCAGAAACAGCATTGAAATTAAAGCGAAGGTTAATGAAATTATCAAAAACCTTTGCGTTACCGAACTTGAAAATATAGCCGGTTTGGAATATTATGAAAAAGCAACATTCTTGGGC
Organism: Acutalibacteraceae bacterium; assembly: GCA_045656485.1. Lineage (GTDB taxonomy): Bacteria > Bacillota > Clostridia > Oscillospirales > Acutalibacteraceae > UBA737. Next base: position 1,492 of record JAZORK010000194.1, read on the forward strand.
GATGCTTTGTCGTTGAAAAGAGGGGGCATTAAGGAATGTTGACAGAAATAGCGGATATTTATGTTAGACTTTCTTCGGAGGATAGAGATAAAAAGAATATTACCGATGAGAGTGAGAGTATCCAAAATCAAAAAACAATGCTTATAAAATACTGCATTGAAAGAGGGTGGCAGATTAACGATATTTATTGCGATGAAGATTACAGTGGCGCCGATAGTAAAAGACCCGGTTGGAACAAGGTACTAAAAGACTGTGAAGAGGGCAAATGCACGATAGTTGTTTGTAAAACCCAGTCAAGATTTTCACGTGATATGGAAATGATTGAAAAGTATATCCACGGAAAATTTCTTGAATGGGGGACACGCTTTGTTGGTGTGGTTGATAACGTCGATACCAATGTAAAGGGTAACAAAAAGGCGCGGCAAATAAACGGGCTTATCAATGAATGGTATTTAGAAGACCTTTCTGATAATATTAAATCCACCTTAAGCGTAAAAAGAAAAAACGGTGAGTTTGTGGGCTCTTTTGCTCCATATGGGTACTTGGTTGACCCTGAAAATAAAAATCACCTTGTCATTGACGAGGTTACGGCACCTGTAGTAAGAAGAATTTTCGATATGTATATACGGGGAAGTGGATATATTGCAATTGCTAAAGCACTTAATGCGGACGAAATACCGCCACCTTGTGTTAGAAAGAAACAGTTGGGCTCCAAATACTACAATGGCAATTATGAGAAAAACCATTCGCCAACATCTTTTTGGACCGATTCTGCGGTGTATGCTATTCTTCGCAGATATACATATACAGGTGCGCTTGTGCAAGGACGACAAGAAATTGTAAATTATAAAACTAAAAAGCGCCGTAACAAGCCACAGGACCAATGGGATATAATCGAAGATATGCACGAGCCTATTATTTCAAAAGAGACATTTTTTAAGGTGCAAAGCATACGTATGCAACGCGGCAAAGGACAAAAGATACCGTCTGGTAGTTGTTATTCACTTGCCAAGAAGGTGTTTTGCGGTGAGTGTGGCAATACAATGTGGAAAATGAGTTATGAGCTTCGTGATGGGCGATATAATTATTTGTGTTGCCGAACGCGTAAAACTGCTAAAGAACATTGTAACAACGAGCATAGTATTCGCTTGGATGAGCTGGAACAAATTGTCCTTGATGAAATCAACAAGCTTCTAAAGTGTTATTATGATGAAAAGGCAATCGGTAAAATCAAAGCACCTAAAAAGGATAATAACGTCCAAAAATCAATGGTTGCAGAAATTAAAGAGCTTGAGGATAAGATTAAGCGTAATGATGCCAGAATGGCGCAGATGTATACCGATAAATTGGATGGAATAATAACTGTGGACGAGTTTACGTGTTTTCGTGAAAAGTACAAGCGGGAAACTACCGAATTTGAAAATCGCATAAATATTTTAACTGCACAATTAAATGAATCGAGCGGTAAAAAAACCGCACAAGACACAAAATACGTACTCGAAAAATATAGGCACATTGACACGCTGACCTTTGAGATTGCCAACGAATTCATAAGTAAGATTTATATCGGCAAAATAGAGGAAAACGGCAGCAGAAACATTGAAATTAAGTGGAAAATATAGTATTTTCTAATGCTTCACACGGCGGGTTTGACGGTGGGGCGGTGGCAGGCGACGGCACGGTTGAAAAGGATATAAACTTAAATATTGCGTTAACCTTATCCCGACTCTTGAAACAAAGCGGTTTTCGTGTTATAATGACAAGAGAAAGTGATGTTTCAACCGAGGATACCGAATCGCCTCAAATTGCATCTAAAAAGAAGAATGACCTTAAAAACCGACTAAGACTCATGGGCGATTATCCCGATTCGGTTTTTGTGAGTATTCATCTTAATAAATTCACCACCTCGTCTGCCTTTGGCTCACAGGTGTTTTACAGTAAGGGTGAGCAGTCGCAAGCTTTGGCGGACAAAATACAAAAAGCTATTGTAACACTTATTCAACCCGAAAACACGCGGGTTAACAAGCAGGCTACAAGCAGTACCTATCTGCTTTATAATGCGACTGTGCCTGCCGTTTTGGTTGAGTGTGGTTTTTTGAGTAATTCGGCAGAGCTAGAGCTTTTAAAACAGGCTGATTATCAAAAGAAAATGGCATTTTCAATATACTCTGGAATTTTGGAATATTTTAAGGAGAAGGACAATGGCAGCTAACTCTAAAGTGGTTTACGTTTGTAAAGAGTGCGGATATGAAACTGCAAAATGGATGGGTAAATGCCCTAGTTGTAGTGCGTGGGGTACTTTGGAAGAAGATGTACGCCTCAATAAAAAAACCGCTAAGGCGGTTAATGTTTATTCCCATTCGGCTGTGGCAAAAAGTCTTTCGCAAATAGATATAACCACCGAAGAACGCTTTATAACAGGTATTAAGGAGCTTGACCGTGTGCTTGGTGGCGGTATTGTAAAGGGTTCGGGCGTGCTGCTTAGCGGTGACCCCGGTATCGGCAAATCGACCATACTTTTGCAAATTTGCAATGCGCTTCAATCAAGGATTAATATTCTTTATGTATCGGGCGAGGAATCGGCTATTCAAATAAAAATGCGTGCAAACCGCTTAGGTGGCCGAAGTGATAACATAACAGTTATGACCGAAACCGATGCGCAAATTATAAGTGAATATATATTAGCTCACAAGCCCGACCTTGTGATGATAGATTCTATTCAAACAATGCAAATTGCCGAGCTTACATCTTCGGCGGGTAGCATTGTGCAGGTTAGGGAATGTACTAATTTATTGCTTCGCACCTGCAAGGGCTTGGATGTTCCGATTTTTATTGTCGGCCACGTTAACAAGGGCGGCGATATTGCAGGTCCTAAGGTTATGGAGCATATTGTAGATACCGTGCTTTATTTTGAAGGGGAGCGCAATCAGTCTTACAGGATTTTACGTGCCATTAAAAACCGCTTTGGCTCTACTAACGAAATTGGCGTTTTCGAAATGGTTGAAAACGGACTTTGCGAAGTTGAAAACCCTTCGGCTATGCTATTATCTGGCAGACTTTTAGATGTTTCGGGTGATTGCATAACCTGTGTTATCGAAGGCACACGACCTATTTTAGCTGAAGTGCAGGGGCTTGTTACCGCAACAGGCTTTGGCAACCCAAGAAGAACAGCAACGGGTTATGACTATAACCGATTAAACCTTTTATTAGCCGTTTTGGAAAAGCGTATAGGTATTTATTTTTCTAATCTTGATACTTATGTTAATATTGTGGGTGGTATGCACCTTTACGAGCCTGCTGCCGATTTAGCGGTGGCAATGTCGTTAGTTTCGGGACTTAGGGATATACCCATAGACCAAAATACCATAGCCTTTGGCGAAATCGGTCTTTCGGGCGAGATTCGCACAGTGCCAAGAGTAGAGGCTAGAATAAACGAAGCCGCACGCTTAGGCTTTACTAAGTGCATTTTGCCCAAGGCTTCTTTAAAGCAAATTACCAATCGTCCCACTTCTATCGAGCTTATCGGTGTTTCTACACTCACTGAGGCACTTTCCTACATTCGTTAAGCGTGGCAAATAGTAAGGGCAAATATGTTGCGGTGAATTTACATTACCGCATATTTCAAGGTTGCAGTAGCCGTCGAGCTGATATTTGCAGTCTTCGGCGCATTGTATTAAACCCAAAAAATCACTCCCTTTATAATATGGGCAGTTTAAAGCAGTTTATTAAAAAATAGGTAGGATATATGGAAAAATTAAATTCAATTATAGGTAAAAATTTACAAATCTTGCGAAAAAAGAATAAAATCACTCAAGCACAGCTGGGCGAAAGGCTAAACTATTCGGACAAGGCAGTCTCTAAATGGGAAAAGGGTGAGTCACTTCCACCCATTGACGTCTTTTACAAGCTTAGCCGTATGTATAAGGTAAGCCTTGATAGTATTGTGGGTGAAGAAAAGGTAAAAGTTCGCGAAGTGGACAAGGCCGACCTTAGAAAAAGATATTTACACATAACCCTATTAAGCCTTTTGGCAGTGTGGCTTGTGGCACTTATTTTGTTTGTCGCTTTTGATATCTTTGCTAATATGAGGGTTTGGATGTGCTTTGCTTGGGCGGTGCCTGTGTCGGCAATTGTTGGCATTGTGTTTGACTGCGTTTGGAATAAGTGCAAGGCTTTGTTTTGGCTTTTGACCCTGCTTGTTTGGAGCATACTCTTGTGCCTTGCAGTGCAGTTTATAAGTTTTAATATTTGGACAATTTTACTTATTGGCATACCCTTACAAATTGGTATAATCATATGGTCAAGAATGGTGAAAAAATGATTATCGGTAACGATTGGGATAAAATTTTGTTGGATGAATGGCAAAAGCCTTATTTTAAAGAGCTTTGTGCATTTTTGGATGATGAGTATAATACTGAGATTATTCACCCCGACCGAGAGAATATTTTTAAAGCTTTAGAGTTAACTTCTTATGAAAATACAAGGGTGGTAATTATTGGGCAAGACCCATACCACCGTGAAAATCAGGCGCATGGACTTTGCTTTTCGGTGCGTGAGGGTGTTAAATTGCCGCCATCGCTTAAGAATATTTTTAAAGAATTAGAGAGCGACGTAGGTAAGCAAATTTCGGCTTGCGGTCAGTTAGACAGTTGGGCAAAGCAGGGTGTTTTAATGCTTAACACGGTGCTTACTGTTCGTGAAGGCAGTCCCAATAGCCACAAGGGAAAAGGCTGGGAAATTTTTACAAGCCGAATAATTGAGGAAATTAATAAAAAGCAGATCCCCGTGGTATTTTTGCTTTGGGGGGCACATGCCGAAAAAATCGGGGAAGCGGTTACTAACCCTATTCATAAAAAGCTTATAACCGTTCACCCGAGCCCGCTTTCCGCCCGCCGAGGATTTTTTGGTTGTAGGCATTTTTCTAAAACCAACCAAATCTTGTTAGAAAACGGCTTGTCGGCAATTGAATGGTAAGGCATTGACAAATATTGTCAAATAGTATATAATAATGCATATACGTTTTATTAAGGAGAAACACGATGGAAAATGGAATTGTTCGCCCCGTTGACAAAATGGGCAGAGTTGTAATACCTAAAGAACTTCGTGACCAATTAAATGTGGAAAACGATGTTGACAGCTTTGAAATTTTTTTAGACGGCGATAAAATTATTTTGAAAAAATTTCAGCCCCGTTGTATATTTTGTAACAAATTGGGTCCTAGTGTAAACTTTGGTGAATATACTGTTTGTAAAGACTGTATTGAACAGCTTAATTCGGTTAAAGACCGCATTAAATAATGCTTGACAAAGGACTTTGCGGGTGGTATAATTTTTAAAAATGTGTTAAATGCGTTGAAGGAATTATTGCATAATTCCGGTGTTAAGAGAGCTGTCGGTTGGTGCGAGAACAGTACATTCGGTGTTTTGGCAAGTCTCATTCCTGAGCAGAGTGGCTGAATTTATAGTAAGCTACTACGGTTTGCCCCGTTACCGTGGCAAAAGGCTTGATAGAGCCTTACAGAGTGACCGTTTTTTACGGTAAGCAGGGTGGTACCGCGAATAAATTATTCGTCCCTGAGAGTGTTTATCATTCTCAGGGATTTTTTAATGTAAGAAAGAGGTATTTTTATGAAAATCAAAATAGCAGACAGAACATTATGCGTGAAGGATGCAATATTCGGTTTTAAGGAAAAAATTGAAATTGCAAGACAGCTTGAAAACCTAAATGTAAATGCTATTGAACTACCTAAAATCGAAAACGACAAGGCGGATACGCTGCTTATAAGAACAATTGCATCCTTTGTTAAGAATGCGGTTATTTCGATAGAAGTACAAAATAATGCCGATGTAGACAAGGCACTTTCGGCTCTTAGTACTGCTGCTAACAAGCGCATAAGGGTAGAACTTCCCGTATCTCCAGTAGGTATGGAGTATAACTTTCATAAAAAAGCACCTAAAATGCTTGAAACTGTAAAGGAAACTGTGGCTTATGCCAAATCTAAGTGCAGTGACGTGGAATTTTGCGCTATTGATGCTACCCGTGCTGAAGAAGATTTCTTAAAAGAGGTTGTGGCTGCAGCTATTAGCGCAGGTGCTAACCTTGTAACATTTTGCGATTCTACTGCTGAAATGATGCCCAATAAATTTGGCGAATTTGTAGCAAACTATAAAATGGACGGTGCCGAAATAGGCGTTATGTGTGAAAACAAAAACGGTCTTGCCGCTGCCGATGCCGTAATCGCTACCCAAAAGGGTGCAAATACCGTTAAAACAGCTGTTGGCGGTAGTATTACACCACTTGCTACCTTTGCAGGTATTCTTAAAAACTGCGGTGGTGAATGTGGTTTTGAGTCACCCTTAAAGTTTACCGAGCTTAATCGTATTATTAACCAAATCGGTTGGATTACAAGCAATAACAAGACCGACAAATCGGTTATGAATGTTGTTTCGGTCACTGAAGATAATTTGGAATTAGATGTAAACGACGATAAGGAAGCCGTTATGACCGCTGTTTTAAAGCTCGGGTATGATTTATCCGAAACTGACAGTAATAAGGTTTATGACGAATTTTTACGTGCTGCCGCTAAGAAGCGCATTACCGCTAAAGAGCTTGAGGCTATTGTAGCAACCGTGGCTTTGCAGGTTGAACCTACATACAAGCTTGTAAATTATGTGGTAAACAGCGGTAATATTATTACCTCTTCGGCGCAAATCACCCTTGAAAAAGAGGGCGAAGCTTTGCAAGGTATTAGCACAGGTGATGGTCCTATTGATGCGGCATTCCACGCAGTTGAGCAAATTATCGGTTGCCATTACGAGTTGGATGATTTCCAAATTCAGTCTATTACCGAAGGTAAGGGCGCTATGGGTAGCGCACTTGTAAAGCTACGCCAAAATGGTAAGCTTTATTCGGGTAACGGTATTTCTACCGATATTATTGGCGCAAGTATTAAGGCATATATTAATGCCGTTAACAAAATTGTTTACGAGGAGGCGTAATCGATGAAGTTATCTTTTTCAACAAAGGGTTGGCATAATAGCTCTTTTGATGATTTTTGCGATATCGCAAAGGACTTAAAATTTCAGGGAATAGAGCTTCATAATATACATAACCGCCTTTTTACCGATAAGGACGGCGCTTTCCACGATTATGCGGCGGCAAAAACCGTTAGAAAGTTGTATGAAAAGAAGTTATCACTTCCGTGTATTGATACTATTTGCAATTTAGCTGATATAGCTAACGAAAACGACAGTATTGCCGAAATTGAAAAGTGTATTGAAATTGCTTCTAATTTGCATATTCCGTACGTTAGGGTTAAGGCTTATGGCGAAGAAAATTATGATTTTGTGCGTTCTATAATTGCTAAGGTTTTGCCCGTTGCCGAGAAAAACGGTATTGTAATTTTGGCCGAAACTTCAGGTCTTTTTGCAAACACCAAAAAGCTTTGCGAATTGCTTGATAGCTTTGCACACGATAATTTAGCGGCTTTGTGGGATATGTATGCAACATATTTTATTGCTAACGAGGAACCCGAAGCTACCATTAAAAATTTGGGTGCTTATGTAAAGCACGTTCATATTAAGGATGCCAATAAAACCGACGACGGCTTTGAATTTTGCCTTATTGGTGAAGGCGAAATGCCGATAGAAGAAATGATTTTGTCACTTCGCTCGGTTAATTTTGATGGTTTTATCTCGCTTGAATGGACACCCGACTGGTGCGAAGAACTTGACGATATGGAGATTATATTCTCACACTTTGTAAACTTTATGCGCCAATGGGGCGATACTTCTAAAAATGATTCGCTTTATTATAACCGTGCACACACAGGTAGATATGTTTGGGAAAAGGACCGCCTGATTGACTGCACATTTTCACAGGTGCTTGACCGTATGGTAGAAGAATTCCCCGACCAATATGCCTTTAAGTACACAACACTTGATTATACAAGAACATATAGCGAGTTCCGTGATGATGTTGATACCTTTGCCCGTTCGCTTATAGCATTAGGCGTAAAGGCAGGTACCCACGTTGCTGTGTGGGCTACTAACGTACCGCAATGGTATATTGCCTTTTGGGCAACTGTAAAATTGGGTGCGGTGCTTGTAACTGTTAACACCGCTTACAAAATTCACGAAATTGAGTATCTTTTACGCCAGTCAGATACACATACAATTATTATGACCGAAGGTGCTAAGGACTGCCACTACGGTGAAATTATTGCAGAACTTTGCCCCGAACTTGAAAATACCAAACCCGGCACACCTTTGCACAGTAAAAGATTACCCTTCTTGCGTAATGCTATTACTGTTGGCTTTAAGCAAAAGGGTTGCCTTACTTGGAACGATGCTTTGGAAATTTCAAACCAAGTACCCCTTTCCGAAGTGTATAGAATGGCTGCACAGGTAGATAAAGACGATGTTTGTAATATGCAGTATACATCAGGTACAACAGGTTTCCCGAAAGGTGTTATGTTAACCCACTACAACGTTGTAAATAACGGTAAATATATCGGCGACAGAATGGAACTTTCTACCGCTGACAGAATGATGATTCAAGTACCTATGTTCCATTGTTTCGGTATGGTACTTTCTATGACATCTTCAATGACACACGGTGCTACTATGTGCCCAATGCCGTATTTTTCGGCTAAATCGTCACTTGCTTGTGTTCATAATGAGCGTATTACCGCCTTTAACGGCGTACCTACAATGTTTATCGCAATGATGAACCACCCCGACTTCCAGAAAACCGATTTTTCCCACGTTCGTGTTGGTATTATGGCTGGTGCTAACTGCCCTGCCGACCTTATGAAAAAAGCTACCGAAGTTATGAATATGAAGGAAATTGTTTCGGTTTATGGTCAAACAGAAGCCTCACCCGGTTGTACAATGAGCAGTTACTTTGATTCACTTACTGTTCGTACCGAAACTGTAGGTAGCGCTTTTGCAAATGTTGAATGTAAAATTATAGACCCTGAAACAGGGGAAGATTGCCCCAACGGTGTTAATGGCGAATTCGTAGCACGCGGCTATAATATAATGAAGGGCTATTACAAAATGCCCAAAGCCACCGCTGAAGCTATTGACCAAGATGGTTGGCTTCACACAGGTGACCTTGCTTGTCGTGATGATGACGGCAACTATCGCATTACAGGCAGACTCAAGGATATGATTATCCGTGGCGGTGAAAACATTTACCCCAAGGAAATAGAGGAATTTATTTACACTTGCGACAAGGTGAGCGACGTTCAGGTTATCGGTGTACCCGATAAGACCTACGGCGAAGAAATTATGGCTTGCATCATTCTTAAAAAGGGTGAAAGCATGACCGAAGAAGAAATGCGTAAATACATTGCCGACCACATGGCTCGACATAAAGTGCCACGTTATATTGAGTTTGTAAGTGCTTTCCCGATGAATGCCGCAGGTAAAATTTTAAAATATAAAATGCGTGAAGATGCCGCAAAGAGATTAGGATTATGATAAATAATATTTATACTATTGATGCGCATTGTCACATTTACCCTCAAAAAATTGCAAGTAAGGCCGTTGCGGGAACCGATAATTTTTACGGCGGTAAATCGGTTTGCCTAGGTACTACTAGCGATTTAATTAAGCGTGGGCGTGACGCTGGCATAGACCACTTTATTGTGCAGTCGGTTGCTACTACACCCCATCAGGTTAAAAGCATAAACGAATTTATAGCGCATGAGGTTGCAAATTCGGGCGGTTTAATGACAGGACTTGGAACCTTGCACCCTGATAGCGAAGATATGAAAGGTGACGTAAAACACCTTATGGAATTGGGACTTCGTGGCGTTAAGCTTCATCCCGATATTCAAGCCTTTAAGATTGATGATTACCGCTGTCTTAAAATTTATGAGCTTTGCGAAGAATTGGGTCTTCCAATACTTATGCATACAGGGGATAACCGTTACGATTATTCAAATCCTAATAGACTTTTACCTATTTTGGAAATTTATACAAATCTAAAGGTAATAGGCGCGCATTTGGGCGGTTGGTCCATTTGGGAGGAAGCGGCAAAGGCTTACTGCGAAATGCCGAATTTTTATGTGGACTGTTCCTCTAGTTTCCCTTATTTAAAGCCGGAAGTAGCCCTGTCTGTAATTAGAAAATATGGTGCCGAAAAGGTGCTTTTTGGTACCGATTATCCTATGTGGGATGCTAGACGTGAGCTTGAATATTTTTTAAATCTCCCACTTGAAAAAAACGAAATTAGTAGTATACTTAATATGAATGCCAAAAGATTATTTGGTCTGGAGTGATTAAAATGCAAAATATTAAAATGGGTACAAAATGCGTACAAGGCGGCTATCAACCAAAGAATGGTGAGCCTCGCCAAATACCGATTTATCAAAGCACAACCTATAAGTATGACACAAGTGAGGATATGGGTAAGCTTTTCGATTTAGAAGCTTCGGGTTATTTTTATGCCCGACTACAAAATCCTACTTGTGATTTTGTAGCAGCCAAAATTTGCGAAATGGAAGGCGGCACCGCCGCAATGCTAACCTCATCCGGTCAGGCGGCATCCTTCTTTTCAATCTTCAATATTGCAGGCTGTGGCGACCATATTGTAGCTTCATCAGCCATTTACGGCGGCACATATAACCTTTTTGCCGTTACTATGAAGCGTATGGGTATTGACTTTACCTTTATTTCACCCGACTGCAGCGATGAAGAATTTGAAGCTGCTTTTAAGCCGAATACCAAAGCAGTTTTTGGTGAAACTATTGCTAACCCTGCTTTAAATGTATTGGATATTGAACGCTTTAGTAATATGGCGCACAAGCATGGTGTTCCGCTTATTGTGGATAATACCTTTGCAACACCTGTAAACTGCCGTCCTATTGAATGGGGTGCTGATATTATTATCCACTCTACCACAAAGTATATGGACGGTCACGGCAGTGCTGTGGGTGGTTGTATTGTAGATTCGGGTAAATTTGATTGGACAAAATACCCCGAAAAATACCCCGGTCTTTGCACACCCGATGAAAGTTATCACGGTGTTACCTATACCGAACGCTTTGGTCTTGAAGGTGCTTATATTACAAAGGCTACCGCACAATTAATGCGTGACTTTGGTTGTTGCCAGTCGGCACAAACCGCTTACGTACTCAACTTAGGTCTTGAAAGTTTGCACCTTCGCATAAGCAAGCATTGTGAAAACGGCTTGGCAGTTGCAAAATTCCTTGAAAGCGATGACCGCATTACTTGGGTACGCTACCCCCATTTAGAAAGTGACAGCAACTACGAATTGGCTCGAAAATATATGCCAAACGGCGGTTGCGGCGTTGTAAGCTTTGGTATAAAGGGTGGTAGAGCCGCTGCCGAAGCATTTATGAAGGAACTTAAAATGGCATCAATTGCAACCCATGTTGCCGATGCTAGAACTTGTTGTTTGCACCCTGCTAATGCTACTCACCGTCAAATGAATGATGATGAACTTGCAGCAGCTGGTATTACACCCGATTTAATTCGTTTCTCTTGCGGTATTGAAGAAGCAGAAGACATTATCGGTGATATTAAACAGGCACTTGATAAAATCTAAATAGATGAGGGCGTAACACACCTCATCCGTCTTTGCCGTAAGGCATAGCCACCTTCTCCCGAGGGAGAAGGCATAATAGGAAAAGGATATAAATATAATGCCCATAAGAATACCTAACGATTTACCCGCAGTTAAAACCTTAAATGACGAAAATATCTTTGTTATGACCGAAACCAGAGCCATTACTCAGGATATTCGCCCTTTAAAGATACTGCTTTTAAATCTTATGCCAAAAAAAATTGAAACCGAAACACAGTTATCAAGATTACTTGGCAACTCACCCTTACAGGTTGAACTTGAGCTTATACACACAAAAAGCCACCAGTCAAAAAATACTCCGCAGGAGCATATGTTGGCATTTTACAAAACATTTGATGACGTGAAGCACCGCACCTTTGACGGTATGATTATAACAGGTGCTCCTGTTGAACAAATGCCCTTTGAAGAAGTGGAGTATTGGGAAGAGCTTTGTGAAATTATGGAATGGACCAAAACTCATGTTCATAGCACCTTCCACATTTGTTGGGGCGCACAGGCGGGTCTTTATTATCACTTTGGTATTGATAAAAAGCCCTTAGATGAAAAGATGTTTGGCATCTTCCCACATACTGTGGATTATAAGCACCCAATTTTATTCCGTGGCTTTGATGATGTGTTTATGGTTCCACATTCACGCCATACAACTGTGGATATTGAAGATGTTAAAAAGTGTAAGGAGATAAAAATTCTTTCAACTTCTAAAGAAGCAGGCGTTTATGCTATGGCAACTAAGGAAGGTAAGCAAATTTTTATTACAGGCCATTCGGAATATGATGCAAATACCTTGGCTAACGAATATTTTAGGGACTTAAATGCAGGTAAACCAATTAAAATTCCTGTAAACTACTTCCCTGATGACAACCCCGAAAAAGCACCACTTGTAACTTGGCGTTCACACGCTAATTTGCTTTATTCAAACTGGCTTAATTACTTTGTTTACCAAACCACACCTTATGATATAGAACAGATTAAATAGTTAAATCCTCGTATGCAATGCATACGAGGATTTTTTTGCAAATGCAACTGAAATTTGTCGAAAGAAAAAATATTTTTATAGTGTATTGTGAGTGCCTCGCGGTAATAATTTTAATGTATTACGGAGGTGCTTTTATGTATAACAAGGTTTCTATTTGCGGGGTAGATACCTCTAAACTGCCACTTATGAAGGAAGCCGAAAAAATAAAACTTTTAAGGGAAACAAAAAACGGAAATAAGTATGCTCGTGAAAGGCTTATAAACGGAAATCTAAGATTGGTGTTAAGTGTAATTCAGCGTTTTACAGGTAGGGGTGAAAACCTTGATGATTTATTTCAGGTGGGATGTATAGGACTTATAAAATCAATTGACAATTTTGATATAAACCAGAATGTGCGGTTTTCTACCTACGCTGTGCCGATGATAATAGGGGAGATTAGACGGTATCTTCGCGATAACAATTTAATAAGGGTTAGCCGTTCAATAAAGGATACGGCTTATAGGGCAATGCAGGTGAAGGAACGGCTTATAGGCGAAAATCAGACCGAGCCCACGGTTGCGCAAATAGCAGACGAGCTTAAATTACCGGTTGAAGATGTGGTAATAGCACTTGAAAGCATAGTCTCGCCAATGTCACTTTACGACCCTGTTTATTCAGACGGGGGCGATAC
>JAZORK010000195.1:0-5779 GCA_045656485.1 Acutalibacteraceae bacterium
CTTGCGGTATATTTTTCACTTATTGTAATACCCACGTAAGGCTCGGGTGAATTTTCGTTTTCAATAATCTTATTGCAAATATCAACCACCGTGTTTGAAGGCACAGCAAAGCCCATACCCTCATATTCTTCGGCCACAATTTTAGAGCTGTTTATACCAACAAGCTCACCCTTAATATTAACAAGCGCACCGCCCGAGTTACCCGGGTTAATAGCGGCATCAGTCTGAATTAGCGAAACATCTGAATCAGATGATACAACACGGTCAAGACCGCTTATAACACCGTAAGTTACGCTATCCATAAATTCAAGACCACCGGGGTTGCCTACAGTTATAACATACTGCCCTGTTTTCAGGTTCTTAGAATTCCCTATTTCAATTTCTGGTAAATTTTTGGCATTAATTTTTATTACCGCCAAGTCGGATGAAATATTGTACCCAACCACTGTTGCCTGATAAGAAGCCTTATCCAAAGTATCAAGAAAAACCTCAATTTTAGTGTTTGCCTTATTTGTAACGGCATCGGCAATTACGTGATAGTTTGTAATAATATAACCGTTGGATTTGTAAATAACACCGCTGCCCTCTCCGCTAGCTTCTTGATTACCAAAAAAGCTCATAACCGAGGTGGTGGTTCTTATACCAATAACGCTTGGTGTAACTTTTTTTGCCACCGCTTCAACCACCGAAGCTGCTTGTTCATCAACATTAATATTAACATTATTATCCTGCAATACAGGTGGTTGTAAATCGGAATCGCCATTTTTATACTGCAAAACAGTAAAAACAGCAGTTGCGCTAAATGTACCAATAACAGCACTTAAAATACACGCAAGAATTATTACCCAAGCACTATATTTTTTTCTTTGCTTTTGCGGCTTAGGTTTATTTGGGGTTACATAAGCATAATGGTAAAAGCCATCATCATTATTATTGTTGTTGTTATTTTGATAATTAAATTCGTTCATAAATAACTCCTTGTATAATATTACACATAAGGATTATACAATTATATTTTTTCAATTAATTAAATAATATGTGAACAAAAGGTGAATTATTTTGAAAGGTAAATAATAAGAACCGAAACATCCGCAGGGCTAACACCCGAAATACGTGAGGCCTGACCAATATTAGTGGGTCTAATTTTATTTAACTTTTCAATCGCTTCAAGGCGCAAACCGTAAACGTCATTATAATCAATATCCTGTGGGATATGCTTGTTTTCAAGTCTTAACATTTCGTTAACTTGAGCTTGTTGACGGTTTATGTAGCCTTCATACTTAATTTCGGTTTCAACCTTTTCACAAACCTCTTTAGAAAGAGTCGGTCTATCCTTATCAAACGGGGCAATATCGCGATATGTTACCTGCGGACGCTTTACTAAATCGGCAAGTCGCATACCCGTAGTTAAAGGTGCAGTACCAAGGGATGAAAGTAATTCATTAAGTTCCTTTGAAGGACCGATAAAGGTAGAATTAAGACGCTCGATTTCCTCTTCTTTTTGCTTAGTGCGAAGACGGAATGCGGCATAGGTTTCTTCATCAACTAAGCCTAATTGATAGCCTGTTGGCATCAAACGTTCATCGGCATTATCCTGCCTTAAAATAAGTCTGTATTCACTGCGAGAAGTCATCATTCTATAAGGGTCAGAGCATCCCTTAGTAACCAAATCATCAATAAGGGTGCCAATATAGGAAGATGCACGTGATAAAACAAGCGCTTCACGACCCAACACCGAAAGTGCGGCATTAACACCTGCTACAAAGCCTTGTACCGCCGCTTCTTCATAACCTGAAGAACCGTTAAACTGACCCGCACCATAAAGACCGTCAAGCACCTTCATTTCAAGGGTTGCTTTTAAGAAGGATGGGTCAATGCAGTCATATTCAATGGCATAAGCATTGCGGATAATCTTTAAATTTTTAAGGGATGGTATTGTTTTATAAAATGCAATTTGCACTTCTTCAGGTAATGATGAAGACATACCCTGCAAATACATTTCTTCGGTATTTTCACCGCAAGGCTCAACAAAAAACTGATGACGCTTTTTATCAGCAAAACGTACGATTTTATCCTCAATACTTGGGCAATAACGGGGACCTACACCCTCAATATCACCGGCATATAAGGGCGAACGGTTGATATTTTCCAATATAACCTGTTTTGTATCGTCATTAGTATAACCGATATGGCAAACCACCTTATTTTCAGGTGGAATTTTAGTCGAATAACTAAAAGGAACAACTTCGGGGTCGCCTTCTTGCACTTCAAGACTAGAAAAATCAATACTGTCACGAAGAACACGTGCAGGAGTACCTGTTTTAAATCGCCTTAAAGGTACACCAAGCTCAGTTAAAGATTTTGACAATTCACGTGCTGGGAAGCATCCGGCAGGTCCACTTTCATAGTTAACCTCACCTACATATATTCGACCGCCCAAAAATGTACCTGTTGCAATAACAACCTTTTTACAGACAAAAGCAGCACCCAAATTAGATACACAAATCCAACCGTTTTCGGTTTTTTCAATTTTAACAATTTCGCATTGCTTAACATCCAAATTGGGCTGTTTTTCAACCGTGTGTTTCATATATTCACTATAAGCACGGCGGTCAATTTGTGTACGAAGCGAATGAACAGCAGGGCCTTTGCCTAAGTTGAGCATTCTGCTTTGTAGGGTGTTTTTGTCGGCAGCCTTGCCCATTTCACCGCCCAAAGCATCAAGTTCACGTACAAGGTGTCCCTTTGCTGTGCCACCAATTGACGGATTACAAGGCATATTGCCAATCCAGTCAACCGTTATTGAAAACATTATTGTATTAGCCCCAAGCCTAGCCGAAGCCAAAGCCGCTTCTATACCTGCGTGTCCGCCACCTATTACTGCAACATCGTAGCAGCCTGCATCATATCTTTTAATATCCAAAATATCACTCTATTTTCCTAATAATTTTTGTTGTCTTATATCGTTACCTAAAAATTGATTACCGTTAAAATTACCAATCAATCTAGAAGCTATTCGCGGAGAGTAAATCTCTTGAATTTCTTTTAGAGAAAGGTTTGTATTGATAATAGTAGGTTTATTAGTAAGTAAACGTGTGTTAATCAAATTATACAAAGCCGATTTTGTAAAGGAATTAACAAGCTCGGTACCCAAGTCATCAATTACAAGTAAATCACAATTTAGCATTTGTTCATAACAGCCTTGATTTTCACCCATAAATTTTTCTTTTTGAATGGCTGTAAACAAACTTTCGGCAGGGCCATAAACCGGCAGGTAACCTATTTCCAACACACCCGAAACAATAGCTAAGGTTAAATGTGTTTTGCCAAGACCTGTACCACCTAAAAAGAGCAAGTTTTCCGATGTTTTGGGATTAAAATTAATTACATACTCACGGCATAGCTTTAAAATAGAAGTCATTCTACGGCGAGGGTTATCGCCTTCAGTAGAATAGTATTTTAAATCAAAATTTTCAAAACTGCATTCTTCAATAGGCATCTGTGCGGATAATGTTTTTCTTGCAATACTGTTTGCAATTTTTTTAACACAATCGCAAATTTTGCCATTTACATAGCCTGTGTCAGAACATACAGGACAGTCAAAAACAATATCGTTTACCTGACATTTTTCTAAAATTTGATTTTTTTCTTCTGAAAGTGTCAAAGATTCTGCCTTGATATGTTGAAGTGCCGCATTATCGCCCGAAAGGGCTGTCAATGCCAATTTTGCGCCTAAAGATGAAAGCTTTTGGTCAATTTCAGCTAAACGTGGGTTTGTAGCATAAGCCGCTGTTAACATCATTTGCCTTTGCTTTGTTTTATGTAATAAAGCTTGTTTCTTAATTTCAAACGCTTGTTTATAGGTTTCAGCTTTTGTAATCATAATTTAATCCTTTGATTTTAACATTTCTTCATATAAATTTATATCAAAAGTAACGGTTGAGCTATCCGAAGACTTTTCTTTTGGTTTAATATCCTTAAAAGTTTTATAACCTGAGTTGTGCCAATTTTCAATAATCTTTGCTATGTAAGGAAATGAAAATTTAGATTTTGCATCAATACAGATATCATAAGCATGGCTTAACATTTCGGGGCCGATTTTCCATTCATCAACCCATTTAAGCGCAAGATCGGATTCTTTTTTGCTAGGCTTACGTTGTTCAATGCCAAATGCTTTGCAAACAATATTCCACGATTGTTGGGATAAAGCAAGCTTTCTCACCTGTTCCTCGGCATCGGCAATAGTTTCAACACCTTTATCAACCCAGTCGGATGCAAGTGATTCAATAAAACGAATATTTGCTTTGCCGATTTGCTTAGCATACTGAACAATGAATAATATCACCGAAACGTCAAGACCGAAATCCTCGTAAAGATAACCCAAAATTTCCATTTCATTGCTTTTAAGGTTACGGCAAAAAATCATTTGTGCTTGGTTAAGCAAATAACTAAGCTTAGGGTCATTTAATGCCCTCTCAGTAACATCTTCACGTGAAGGCTTTATTGTAGGTGCAATTTTCTTTTGTTTTTCGTTTTCTTTTTTAGTATTTTCGCAAATTAAAATACCTGTATCTGCCCAAAAAAGTAAAGCTTCCTTAACATCATAGGGTGAAACATCGGTATTATTCGAAATATCGTCAACATTAGGCTTTTGTGCAGGGTTACGCATAATATAAACCAAAACTTTTAAATGCTCACCCTTGCAAAATTTCAAATATTTATCGGCAACATCACGCGGAAAGCCAAAGGTATTTGAAAAAACCTCGGCGTTTACTAAAAAATCCATAAAATACCTCATAATAAACTAATTAAAGTTATTATAACAATTTATAAGGTAAATGTAAATATTATATTTTAAAATTATTTAATCTATAAAATGCAAATTTTCACAAATTTCGACTATATAATCGTCCCAAAAATAACAGTCGGTAATTTTTAAATTTGTTTCGCTGTTTTCAATTATTTCAGCAAAAAAATCTACCTTTGGTCTCGACACTGTTATACGCTCACAAATCGATTTTATAATTTCTCTTTCTAAATCAATCGAATTTTGCTTTTCTAATATTTCCATTACCCCAGCCCCTGTATAGCGATAATTATTGCCATCTACATTCAATTCCAAACCGTTTAAATAATCAGCAATCTCCCCTACTAAATCACTCGTTGCGGTCACATTATAATCCAACGGGTAACCATAAATCTCATTCTCAACTGGGAGTTCAGGTTGTAAAGAAACTGTGATTTTACCACCGTTAAAATCTAGATATACATAGCTTTCATTGCCATTTATATTAAATAAAATCCCTGCATTTTCAGGTTTTTCTTGAGTATATGGCACTTTTAGAGCCGGTGTATCAACCTTCTTAATATTCTCGCTCACAAAAATATAACCGATACTTACAAATAGCACAAAACTGAATAGAGAAATCAAAATACTTTTTAAAATTACCTTTTTCAAAAAATCACCAAATATTATTATGCCGAAATTTATATTTATAATTCATTTATAAAAAACTTTGTCAAATTAAGTCTTTGATTTTAGAGAAAAATATGTTATACTCTTTTCGGGAGATGATAGGATGAAGAAAAAAACTGCGATTATTACAGGCTCTTCAAAAGGTATTGGCGCTGCAACGGCAATTCTTTTTGCACAAAAGGGCTATAATGTTGTTATAAACTACAATAATTCTTACGAATCGGCGACCTTACTCGCCCGTTCACTTGCTTCAAACGGTTTTTCGGTTACAACACAAAAAGCTAACGTTGCAAACCGTCTTGA
>JAZORK010000196.1:0-9639 GCA_045656485.1 Acutalibacteraceae bacterium
CCGCCACACTGAGTATTCTGCCTTTACGAGCGATAATGGCGGTACGTATAAGTTGAGAAAGAATATCTGCAGCATCATCATATAGTATCTCTATCGTACTTAAATCGTTTAAACGTACCCATTTTCTGGATATATCAATATTGTCTACATGATTTTTTGCAAGATTCTGTAATTGCAGAAGTCGACCGGCCCAACGGCCTGTACGGTTGGCGCCATAAAACTGGAATGTACCACGAACTCGGTCGTCATCAGTAGCGCAATTTATCATTGCGTAATACTTCTTAATAGACGTGCGAGAAGTTCTATTTTTTAAGTCTAGAACCCGTAATACTTCCGGGAAGTCTTTGCACGTCTCTAATACACTAGGCATAGCCTCTTTTGATAAAGACGAGATAGTCTGACCTGTTTTTTTCTGCAGCCAGCCCTTTAATTGACTGGTCGAGTTAGGGTTTGTTAATCCTGTGAGCTCTACTAGCTCTTCTTGTAATTTGGCGGTATACTCTTCGTTAATAGCAATCGCATTTGTAGCGAGAGTTCTATCTATCATAATGCCACGGTCATTGATAGCCTGGTCTACGCAATATAACGTACGCTCAATATCCGGTATTTGGTATTTTTCGAGTAAATAGTATATCTCGCGTTCGGCCAGCACGTCATACATATTATATTCCTTATACATTTCCCACTTCTCAGGCGCATGCTCAGGGTAGTTTCTGGTACGACCGCCATTTACCTTAGTAGGTTTACAGGGACATGAGAAATACTTGATAAGAAGTTTTCCAGTATCAAGCTTTTTATTCTTTATATCCAGGGCCTTTGAAACTTGGTCAAGGGATAAAGGTAATCCGCAATATGCCGCTTTTACAGAAGTACAATACCATTGTTCCGCAGGTACGTCAAAGCCTATACGCCTGAAAGATAAACGCTCAAAAACAGCGTTATGCGCGTGTTTACGCACCATTGGGTCCATTAACATAGCTATGAAGCCTTCCGGCATTTCTTCGCCTTGCGCTAAGTCAATAATATTAACGGGCCCGTTATTAACAGCATAGCCTATAATAAGAATTTCGAAGTCAGGTGACGCTATATACTTATACGCACCGCATTCTGATATATCTACAGACGAATACGTCTCTATATCTATAAATAAATCTTTTGTCATACGGCTACATCGGCTTTAATAAAACTATGATGACGATAGTCCAACAATTCAAAATCTTCGGCTTTATAGTCTGAAAGATTGAAATGCTTATTGAGCTTAAGAACCGGTAATTGCTTAAAGGTACGCCCAAACTGTATTTTAAAAGCCTCAAGATGATTAGTATATACGTGGGTATCACCAAATATATAAATCAGTTTACCAGGCTCATAGCCTGTTACTTGGCCAACCATAGTAAGCAATAAACCGCCTTCTACAATATCAAAAGGCACGCCCAAAAACATATCAGCTGAACGCTGGTATACTTGAAGGCTCATAGTCTTAGTTACAGGGTCTGGATAGAATTGGTAAAGTACATGGCACGGAGGCAAAGCCATATCTGCCATATCTGAAGGATTCCAGGCATTGATAATTAAACGACGGTCGTATGGATTGGTCTTAATAGTATTGATAAGCAGCTCTACCTGATTAATATGATTTGGGCCAAAATCAGTCCATTGCTTACCATATACCGGCCCCAGGTCACCATTCTCATCGGCCCAGGCGTCCCAGATGTGCACACCATTATCATTAAGATACTTTATATTAGTATCTCCAGATAAAAACCAAAGTAACTCATGCACGCAGGCTTTAAAATTAACCTTCTTTGTAGTTAATATTGGAAAGCCCGTTCGCATATCGTGCTCCCACCGTGTACCGAACAGGCTAATAGTATCAACGCCTGTTCTGTTTGGACGTTTGTTGCCCTCGGCTAAAACTTGTTTAGCCAAACGTATATAACTTCTCATAAATATTGGATTAAAAAAAATGATTGCGGGCTAGCCGAGACTTGAACTCTGCTCCTACCTTAATAAGGTTATGCTACAATCATACACTATAGCCCTATTACCCTAATTATGACAGCTCATCATAAGCGTTGTCACCGCCAAAATCAGCTTCGGCACTAGCACCACCGGCAAGAGGCTCACCGTCTTTCAGCTTTTGTAGGTTATTAAGACCGGCAGCAATACCTTTGGACACGCCGTTAGAATTGTAGGCGTAGAAGTTGAGAGATGCACGGCCGTAACAGCCCGAATAGAACTCTTCGCGGTCAAGGATTGGGTTGAGGTCCTGGTCTACAATACCGGGGCGGCGCAATGAACTTGCATTCAGGAAATAATGGCCCTCAAAGCTTTCATCATCAGGACGCTCTTCATCGCCGTCACGCAAAGGAGTTTTCAGGTTTGCGGGGATTCTGCCGTTTTTATCAGCAACCTTCGAACGGCCATACTCTTTTGCGGCTTCAATAGCCTTATTGATTTTCTCGAGAGTAGCCTTATCACTCTTGGGAATCAAGATGCAAAGGTTATACTTCGGGGTATCGCCTTCATTCATGGCCGTAGCCTCGAAGACACTTACATAACTAAATCTTACCAGACCAGTAATAACTTTTGTGGGGCTTGTTACATTTACAGTACTCATAGTTGTTTAATTTAAAAATGGTTAATTACGCTTTTATTTGTTTTTTGATTCTTTTCTCTACTCTGCGTCCGTAAATATGTGGGCGCATAGGCTGAGCTTTTAGGTTTCCAAACGTGGCTACGATATAACGTACGCCTAATTTTTTTCACGTTGTGAAAGTACGCACTCAAATGTAGTACCTTTAGCATAAATGCTATAATTATTTCCTACTGTGTAGTTGTTTCCAAAATTTTTCATTCTGCAAAATCAATTTTAGCTTGCTCGTTACCTATTGCCGGTCTCTTATCATCGAGCGGGACAAGAGTCGGCTTACCTTCCGGCTTAACACACACGCTATCAGCAATCGCTGTAAAAGCACGCCGACCTAATAGCTTTTCTACTTCAGTTATAGACTTTAGTTTTGTAGTATACAACTGGTCCTCAGATACTGCAGGTATAGCTTGCATAATTATATCGGCTAC
Source organism: Acutalibacteraceae bacterium (assembly GCA_045656485.1). Lineage (GTDB taxonomy): Bacteria > Bacillota > Clostridia > Oscillospirales > Acutalibacteraceae > UBA737. The sequence goes on from JAZORK010000196.1 coordinate 3,082, forward strand.
CTTGTTTTCGTCAATCCATCTACGACGACTTACTCCTTCAACAAGTTTATAGCCCGGCCAATGCTTACCGTGATTTATAGCTTGCTCTTGGGCATACTCTACTACAGAATTAGCCCATTCCATAAGTCTTGGCGCTTTGCCTATAATATCCGCAATTTCTTCGTCTGTTAAAAGAGGCGCATCTCTAAATTCATGCTTAGCCAATTCCAGCTGTTCTTGGGCCAAACGGCGACACCTATTTTTAACTGAGCAAAATCTGCACCACCCACCTACATTAAGGTCGCCTTTTCCGTTAAAAGCGCTTTGTGCTGCAGGCTCAAGTATTTCATCGGCCCAATTTTGTAACTCTTCAACTGTTAGTGTAAAGGTAGAAATATTATCTAAGCGAGGCTGAACAATAGTAAGGCGGATGTTCTCAATATCATAGGCCATACAATATTTACGCCAAGCGCCTATGCCGTATATCATAAGCTGCGGATTCCAATCGGCATAAACGGGTACACCCTTTCCATACTTTAAGTCGATTACTTCAAGGGTATTATCATTGACAATACAGCAGTCTGCAGTACCAAAGCCCTCGGGCACGTACTCTGAAAAATCAAGCTTCTGCTCTATTTCCATTACCGCGAAGACATTATCTTTACGCGCTTCAATAAGCTGGCTAACACAATAGTCAGTATAGATGGGCACCATCTCAAGCATTTCGTCTTGAAATAGCGGGTTGGACATAATCTCTTCTAACTTAGTGCTAAACTCGTTTTCAGAGATACCCCTCAGCACGTCTCTACGAAGGTAAAGCTCCGCCAATTCATGGGCTAATGTACCTTCCTGAGCATAAGGCGACGTTTTATGCTCGCCATATTGCTCTTCTAGCCTAGCTGACGGCGTACAATTTAACCATCGGCTAGCTCCAGATGCGGATAGTAACGCGTGAGCTCTATTAGCATGTTCAATTTTTTCACTCATGGCCGTTTTTTTAGCGATTAATCACTTTAAGCTTTGCGCCTAAAGGACTTAAATTAGAATCCTTAATCATTTCTGCCCTTACGCTACACTCGAATGCCATGCGCCGATAAAGACCTGGATTTTCTTTTCTGAAACGCGCGGAAGCATCACGCAACGATTTCATCTGTGACTTTCCCATATTACAAATTTATTAAGAAGTTATACATCTCATTGTAATGTTTTGGGTCAAGCTTAGTTACATTTGCGGACCCAAGCTCCGTGAGTTTTGCTTTAATTTTTTCGCGGTGGTCATTTACTTTTTCTTGGAGCGCCTTACGAACATCTTCAATACTTACTGAAGGCTTAGGCTCCTCAGCTTTAGGCTCCTCAGCTTTAGGCTCCTCAGCTTTAGGCTCCTCAGCTTTAGGCTCCTCAGCTTTAGGCTCCTCAGCATCAAAACCGGTTGCGCAGGGAACACAACCGCCATAAGGTCTGAGCAGAGCGGTAATAAACTGCTTTGTTTGTTCACTGAAGTCAACTGTTACGTTGACTGATACATTAATTGCGTTCATACGATTCAATTAAATTGTTAATATAGTTAATAAACTCGGGTATAGTTCTTTGTGTATAAGAATTTACTCCGCCGTCGATAAGCTTGTTATCTTTATATACAGTTATAAACATGCCCTTATAGCCAAGTTTTACTTTATAGGCTCCCTTTACAAAGACTAAATAGCCCTCTTCTGTTGTTCCCTTCCAGTCATTAGATACACGGTATAAGTCTGCGACTAATACCCCTAAATAGTCAGCCAATAAGGCTACTTGGTTTACGTCTAAAGCAGACACGCCATTAAGCACACGACGTAGCGATTCAATTGGATGCTTAACGCCTGGAAAAAGTATTTTGGATATAGTTTCTTTATCCAGGCTATAATACTTCATTATTTTAGGTAAGTCTAAATGCTCCATTTGATTTTATTGATTTTGAACAGTACAAAGATAGAACTTTTTCTGAAATAAAACACTATTTTTTCTGTTAAAATCTGTTAATAATTTATTAAAAGCCGTTAAAGCTTTAAAAATCAGGCAATAAACAATATAAACAATAAAAAGCCCAACTTTTTCGCGAGCCATTTGTAAACAATAAACAAAGTAAACAATATTTTCCTATAGGTTATATGGACTTTTATAAAATATTAAGGTCCCCCCTCTATACTTATAAAAAAGTATAAAGCCCCTTAGTTTTTATAGGTTTTTATTGTTTACATTGTTTATGAAGGTCTAACTGCTTAAAAATCAGGCCTTAAGCTGTAAACAAAGAATTGTTTATCATTGTTTATTATTGTTTGCAAAAAAGTGTTAAAGTCCTGAAAACCAATTTAATGCACTATTTTTACGTACTCTACCCCTAAAATCTTGGTACTTGGATTCTTGCTGACCACAGTAAGTTGACGCGTTTTATACCCAAAAATTTGTACCGGTAATTTAATAAACCATAGTTTTTTAGGCACGAGACTCTCGATACTTGTTAATGAATCGCGGCTTGTTACGTCAAGGGTTATTAGGCTATCGCCTATACAGCCTTCCGCATCAAGCCATTTAGAGGTATAGTTAAAGCATCGAAACGTATCGATAACGGCGTGTACGGTATCAACTCGTACAGAGTCCCGTAGTTTGGCAGTTAGGCTATTTATTGTTTTTGTACTTGTAGTTACCAGGCTTTCCAGATTTTTTGCCTTAAGCCGTAATTCTTTTATTAACTTTAAATCTTCGGTCCTATAAGCCTCTAGTTCATCTACTTTAAGGCTAAGAGACTTTATGCTAATAGCACTTAGGCTATCTTTTACTTTATAGGCATGCGTTTCTTGAAGTAATACGCTTTGATTGGCTTTTAGCCTAACAGTTTCATTATATAATGTTTGGCTCGAATACCCTAAACAAAATACTATAACAGCTACTAGTATAATAAGAATGGCTTTTAGTTTCATGTGTGAATCAATTTGGGTCAGTTTAAGAGAGTCCAGGCTCTCGGCCTTATATTTTACTATCTGAATGCCTAAAAGGCTCCTCAGACTGTCCGAAACAAGTCAAGGAGCCTTTTAGATTAGAGTTTTGAATCAATAATTTTCTGGATAGCCCCTACGTGCATGCGCGCTATCAGGTCTCTGAAGTCATCTCGCATTAGCAGCTTACAATCTTCATAGTTATCCATAAAAAAGTTTTCAGTTAAAATAGCGGGGCATTTTGTGTGCTTTAAGATATAGAACTGGTCTTCTTTATCAGGGTCGCCATCAGAATAATCGGCCCGTACCTTTGTACTTGGCGCGAAGCACGTCCTTGCGGTTTCATAGAAGACCGTGGCCATTTTATCAGAGCGAGTCTCGCCTGGTGAGGTATAGCACTCCCAGCCTGTACCGCCACCAGCATTGGCATGAATACTTATAAGGATTGTATCATGTCCAAATAATTGGTTACTTGACCAATGGTTATTAGCTCTATTACAACGTTCTTTAAGGCTAATATCCTCAATTTCCGGTACAAGTATTATAGACCCTATATCGTATAAAGCTAATTGACTTTGCAGTCTTTTAGCAATATCGCGATTAAACTCCCATTCAAAAAGCTGCGTACCGTCAGGCCATAAAGGCGAACGCTTGCCGGAGATATTTATACCATGGCCTGGGTCAATTAGGATTCTTGTTTGGCTCATCGTCTTCTAGTACGTTATTAATTACTTTATTTTTACTAAACAGATTAAACAGATTAAATAAATTAATCTTTTTCTTTATGCCCTTGAACTCGAAATAGTTATTAAAGCAACTAGTAAGCTCTATGGCATAAATTACTAAAATGATAATCATTGACAAAGCAGGTATACCTAATAAGTCTCCAAAAGTTTGTCCAAACATACCTGCCAGAGTTATCCAGCAAATATAGTCAACCAGCTTGTTTATAGCCCGGCGCCAAAGCCTTGAGACTCTAATCTTTTCGCCACGTTTTTGAGCAGCTTCTGTGCCAAATTTTGTGTCTGCTATGATTAAGATAATCGCTAATATGATAAAAGGTATCAGGCCTTCATAAAAGCCTACGAGAGGTGAGATAACAGCAGCGGTAGTGCCTCCCACAATATTTCTTTCTTGCATAACTTATATAATGCACTTACGACATTTAGTCATTATATCATAAAACATGTTTTTAATAATTTCTCCAACCAGGTAACTGGCATCTTCGCTATATGGACTAAAGCCTAGTGTTTTAGCGATATGCTTCTCGATATGGTCTACTTCATGAGCAAAGCTATTAAAAAATTCCCATATATCTGTAGTCTTAGATACAACAATAATGCTTTTCCTTTCTTGCTTATTGCTATAAGCCAGGCCCGTATTAAGCTTATCAGAGTATAGTAATTTTTTAGCTCTGCCCATGAATTTTTTACTACAGCTGATACGGTGCAATCTACTCAAGATAGTAAATGCGTCATCTGCATCTGTTACCATAAAGTAATAGATGCGCCAATCTGCATAATTATCAAGATAGAATTTTCCGGGTATCATACTATCTCATCCCATTCGATAGGTATGCCTCGCGCGGTCATTTCAGCGTCCCATTTTCGCATTATTTCACCGTCGCCTTGCTCACTCTCTTCCATTATGGCTTTGAGGGCCATAACCAAGTGCTGCTCGTCTGGTATACCGCTCTTGAGTAAAACAACTCTTAGCTTATTCGCCATATAAACGTAGTCATGGTCAAAAGTATTTTCAATTTGTACCGCAAATTTATTGAGAAGTGCGTCAACTTGTTCTTTTGCCATTTTTTCTACGCGTTCCATTTTTCCGGCAGCATTTTTCTTGCGCATAAGGTCAACTGCAAAATCGCAAGCCTTTTTAGTAAAATGCCAACCGTGGAATCTGAGGTACCTGCGCATTCCGTCAGGAATATCCTCATCGTACATATCTAAAGGTACTCGTTTCATAGCTTATAATTTTTTTAATAAAAGAGGCCGAGTCCCTCTCAGGGAGCCGGCCTCCGGAGTTGTTAGTTATTAGTAGCGACGACGGCGATAGCTACGTCTGCCATAACGGCCTGTGCCAGGAACGCCACGACGCTCATCCATCATGTCGTCATCCTCGTCATCGTCCCAGTCGTCTTCATCACGGAAGTTTCCACCTCCGCCTGAGCCGCCGGAACCCATACCACCACCGTTACGCTCGTCCATTTCTTCATCGTCAAACAGTTCGTTTTCGATAAAAGCGGCGAGTTTCTTTGCGGCTTTTTCAACCTTCTTAGCGCATTTCATGAGGTCACCCACTTGGCGCTTTTTAAGTCTAAGTATAGTTGTCATAATCTTAGAGTATTAAATTGGTTTTTACTGTTTAGTTGTGGCTCCCAGTTGCTTTAGTAAACTGGTAACCATGCTCTTAACTTCTGAAGTTTCAGACTTGATTGTTTGCAGCTCTTCGCGTAGCTTCTGGTTTTCAGCCTCAAGACGCTGCTTTTCAGCAATCTCTGGGTTAAGCTTAGTGATAATTTCGGCACAAACCTTTGAATTGGCTTGGTGCATTTCAATTACTTTTGGAGCAATTGCGTTGTCACTAAGTTGCTTGAAAGCAAAAACTTCAGCGTTTATAGCCTCTCGGCTGCATGACAAAAACAGTCCATTTCCGCAGTCTTGTATATCGGCAGTGGGCATTAGATTGTCAATCGGCTGAATCTTTTCGCCAAACCTGATAGACAGCTTCACAGCTTGTTCTTGAGGAGGTGAAGGCATATAGCCTGGAAACATTTGGCCAGGAACCGGATTTTGCTGAGGGTACTTAGCGTGTACTTCAGCGTCTGCAATAACCTGTCCTATTTCAAAAGTTGGAGGATTGCTCTTTGTAAAAGCATATACTGTATTACCAGTTTTAAGATTTTGGAATGCCATAACTTAATTTTTTATTACGTTGTTGGAGTTACCGCTGCAGCGGCTGCGGGAGCTGTAGTAGGATGTACGTACAAAATACTGTCCTCAGAGTCGTAGATTGCGTCATACACACCTGCGCGAGCTACGTCTGCTACTGTAAGAGGCTCACCTGTGTCATAATTCACTGCAGCCTGGTTATTACCATTGGTAGAGAATACCACAGGAAGTGTCTCGGTTGTTCCCGTTGGAATGGCAGGCAGCTTGAACAGCAGTTTACCAACAAACGGGTAGTTCAAAAATCGGTGATTCTGAAAGCTGAAACGTACTTCTGTAGTAGTTACAGTCACGCCTGTTGCTTTCAAGCGGGGAATACCTTGGGTATTAGCCAAGATATAAGGATTGATAGGGAATGCCATAATTGCCTCCTTTCCTTTTTAATTAACCCCAACCACCGTTATTCCGGTTCCAACCGGGAAAATTGTAGCCAAAACCGTAGCCACAGTTGTTGGCAGGAGTCAACTGGTATGCGGCGTTAACGTCGCTATTTACGCGTACGTAGTTGTCCGGGCAAGCGATAACCTTTGTCTCAGGGAGACGGCACTCAATGCCCGCAATCTTACCGTTAAGAGCCGCAAGGCCAGCGTTCACAGGACCGATAGCACTTGCAATCATCTGTGAGAAGGCAGAAGTCTGCTGTGCATTGTTGATGA
>JAZORK010000197.1:0-1641 GCA_045656485.1 Acutalibacteraceae bacterium
TCGGTCAAGCGCTTCGCCGTTTCGAACAGCGGGTGTATCAACATAAAAGAACATACGGTGACGCATTTCTTCTATAATCTCAGCCTTAGAAACCTTTACACTAGCCGCCGCAAGATTATCACTGTTATTAGAAATTTGCAAACTAATTACCGAACTTTCACCCGGTGAAGCCGGAGTGTTTTGGCTTATAAGACTGCCGTCCACACTAAAGTTCCAGGTGTCTGCCGTAAACATAAGTCCACCCGTGTGAACAACGTTTGTTTGCCAGGCAACCGTTTGCGCAAAAACAAGAACAAGAGTTAAAACCACAACCACAACAAGCAACGCTATGCGTAAAACAATCTTTTTACGCAAAAGCTTTAACATGTCCATAGGATTACCCAAAGCATTATTCAGTTTTAGCAAATTGGGTATCTTCACTGTTTGTTAGCTCCTCCATAAGTTCTTCTTTAATCCGTTTACACATTTCCTCATATTCCTGCTCGGTAAGTTCTACCTCTTTAGCAGGCGGTGCAGTAGGATTATTTTGTTTTTCCATAGCTTCAACAAGCTCGTTCATATCCTTTTTTATGTGCTTAATACTGCTATTCATAACAAAGGATAAAATTAAAATCAAAGGAAAGGCGATACAAGCTATAAAACCGTACCCACTGGATACAAATTTTATAAACCTTGCAATAAAGGATTCGCCCGAAGTCCAGGTAACCTTTCCTATAAAATTATTTTTTAAAACATATCTACCATCTACCGAAAGATTGGCATCGCCCTTAGTTAACAGGCGTTTTTCGCCCTTTTCGTCATAGTCAATTTCAACTACACGATGGGTAATAATCGTTCCAAACATATCAGGTGACTGGGAACGAAAACTTATAATATCGTCAACCTTTATCTCGTCCATTGGTATGGCTTTATTTATAATAACCTCACCAACGGCAATAGTAGGCTCCATACTGGGAGTTACAACCTTAAAAAAGCTGTACTTTCCAAAAGAAGCATAACCACGGCTTAAAACCTGAATAACCACAAACAAACAAAAGCCAACGGTTACCGCAAGTATCACCGAGGATGCGGTTGAAATAATTTTCTTAATGCATTTTTTGTTGATTTTAAAGTTGTTCATACCTAATCTATATTACTTCCCGCAAGTTCAAGACTAAGCGCAAAACGACCCATTTCAGTCATTTGAGTGCAATCGGCATCTTGCCCTTCAATCCATATATACATACGTATTCTTTGCGGAATATTCTTTTCAAGTTTTACAATACTCACGTCTTCGGTAGCACCCGAGGTTTCAAGTGTCGCAAGCTGTGTGTCATTGGCTTTGCCGTTTTCACACTTATTATAAAGGTCTTGCGTTCTTGTAACAAAATCACCTCTTGAAACATATGCCGAAAACTGCCTCTGCAAATAATCATCGTAAAGAATTGCTTCGGCTTCCTTAGCGGTTTTTACATCCTTACCCACAATTGCGGTTGCAAGCATTGCTTCTAAAGTAACACCACCCGCCTTTTCGGCCCAGCTATTGTTAAGCTGTACGGTAAGACGGTCTTGTATATCAATTAGCGAAGGTTTTTCGCCAACTAACCCTACCGGTTTTGTTTGCACATAGCGTTTTTCATCACTTTTAGGCAAAGTAAAACC
>JAZORK010000198.1:0-8350 GCA_045656485.1 Acutalibacteraceae bacterium
ATTATTGGTTTATGTTGCCCCCTATTAATATTAAAAGCCGTGATTTTTGGAGCTTTGTAAGCTTTATAATCATCATGAGTGTAATAGTTAATGCCTTTTCGCAGGTTGTGGCTTTTATTAAAGATAATAAAAAACCGCAAAAGGTTGCGGGTATTCCACGCATTAGCCTTAAATCACTTGGAAAACCCATTAAATTTGCCTTCATTTCGGTACTTGCAATAGCGATTTTAAGTGGCTTGGCATCTCTCGTTGGTGCTGAAATTTTCAACGCTCGCAGCTATAATTCGCTTATAACCCTAACTGATGGCGATTTTACAAAGGATGTAGCCGAAATAAGTCAAGACCAAATCCCCGTGGTTGATAAGGACACCGCTTCACGCTTAGGACAACGAAAACTCGGTGAAATGTCTGACCTTGTTTCGCAGTTTGAAATTGAAGAAATTTATACCCAAATCAATTTCAAGGGCAAACCTGTGCGAGTAACTCCCTTAATGTATGGTGATATTATTAAATGGTTTAATAATAGAAGGGAAGGTATCCCCGCATATATCACGGTGGATATGACCACTCAAGAAACCGAGCTTGTAAGACTTAAGGAAGGTATAAAATATTCCGAAAGCGAATACTTTATGCGTGACCTTTACAGAGCACTTCGCTTTAAATATCCGACCAAAATATTTGATAATATTTCTTTTGAAATTGACGATAACGGCACACCTTATTGGATAGCTTCAGCAATCGATTTTAAAATTGCTTTTTGGAGTGGTAGCGATATTGACGGCGTGGTAATGTTTAACGCCGTAACGGGTGAAAGTGAATATTACACCCTTTCGGAAATTCCTACTTGGGTTGACCAGGTTTATGATTCCTATATGGTTTTAGACCAGCTTGTATATAACGGTAAATACCGTTCGGGCTTCTTTAATTCTATATTCGGTCAACGTGGTGTGTTACAGCCGACCGATGGCTATAACTATCTTGCAATGGATGACGATGTTTTCCTTTATACAGGTATGACTTCGGTTACAAGTGATGAATCTAACGTAGGCTTTGTATTAACAAACTTACGCACAAAGGAAACAAAGTTCTATACCATCCCCGGTGCCGAGGAATATTCGGCAATGAGCTCGGCTGAAGGTCAGGTACAACACCTTAAGTATTCGGCAACCTTCCCATTGCTTTTAAACGTTTCCGACCGCCCGACCTATTTTATGTCTTTAAAAGACGGTGCAGGTCTTGTTAAGATGTATGCCTTTGTTGACGTTAATCAGTACCAAATTGTTGGCACAGGCAACTCAGTTGAGGCTGCAAATGCGGATTATATTTCAAAACTCAAAACCGAAAACGTGACCGATTCACCTGAGGCAGAAACTAACGAAATTACGGGTGTAATAGAAAAAATAAACTCAGCTGTGGTTGAAGGTAACACCGTTTATTATATTAAACTTGCCGATAATGAAAATGTTTACACAGCGGCAATAACAAAATCTGATTTATTGCCCTTTGCAACTAAAGGACAAAATGTGAAAATTACCGCTAATGGTAAAGCTGTTAATACAATCGAATTTATAGACTAACTAAAAAACACCGCCAAGAGTAACCGGTCAAGGTTGCTTTAGGCGGTGTTTATATTTATAACTGAAAATCTTCTTCACAATAGTTATCTGCCAATTTCGGCTTTACGGGTGTACGCTTTAGTGGGTCGTATTTATAACTGCGGCAGTAATCGCGTTTATCGGTTACACCACGCTTTTTGCAAACTGCTTCGTTTGTGCCGTCTAAAACCTTGCCGTGAACACAGTAAGAGCAGGATTTTTGTAAATTTTTATTAAAACCGATTTTACTCATTTTTGCACTTCCTTTGGTGGTATTATACTATATCTTCAAGCAAATTACCAGCGAAATTTTTACTACATAAAGAAATTATAAATATAAGCCCTGTAATAATGAGCGAAATTCCCACACTACCGCTATCGAAAAAGGTGGAAAATACAAAAATTTTGCCGTTTGAAAGGGTGGGGATGGTAATATTGCAAATTTTTAGAAGTATAAAGGTTATGGCGGCACTTAGCGTGGCGTGAAAAAGGCGGCACAAAATAAAATGTAAATAATTTATCCTAATCCTTTTGCTAAGGGCGAAAACCTGACACCAAACACAAATACCCCCAAACCCTAACAAAGCGGAAATTATGTAAATATTGTGGGTACTGTTTATGCCGTTTGTGATTTCTAAAATAAAGAAAAGTGGCCTTAAAGATATAAAAGTATTTACATAACCGATTATTACCGAAAACAAAATGGTAAAACTGCAAATATTTATAAGCGCAAGGGCGCTATCAGTTGCCGAAATTACAAAATTGTCAACTATATTTATTGCTTTTTTTGATTCACCCTTTGGGGTGAGTTTTATTTTTTTTCTAAACAAAAAAGCCAATAAAAATGATGGCAAAATATGGGCTATAAAAAGTAAAACACCTGTTTTTTGCGAAGAAAAGATGCCACTTCCAACGCTTAAAATTATAAAAGCGGGACCTGCGTTAACGCAGTAATTAAGCATAAGTGAAGCGTTTTTTGCGGATAGTTGTGATTCGTTTAGCATTTTAGCGCCTAAGGGATAACCGCCTATAAGCGAAAGCAAAAAAATGCAAATATGCTTTGGTATTTTAAAATTTTCTAAAACACCTGATTTTAAAATAAAAAGCACACAAAAGGTGAATGGGTAAAGTGACGGAATAATCACCCTGCCACATAGAACAAGACCTGAAAAAGCGGCTTTAAGGCATATTTCAGGGTTGTAAAGTATTAATCCTGTAAAGCATATAACTGCAAAAGTGAAAATAAAAGAAAACAACTTTTTCATAATACCACCTACGAATTATTTTATAATTTTTTTCATAGCATTATTACAAGGTAGGTGTGGTAATTGGGTAAAAAACTTAAAATAGAAAAGACTAAAAAAAGAGAAAAACTGAATATTTTTGGGGGTAGTGGCGACGGATTTGAAAAGGCACTTCTTACAGGCTCTAGAATAGAGCTTTTTTCAAATACCCAAATTGTAATAGAGGGTTGTTTAGGAGTTTTTGAATATAACGACAATTATTTAAAACTGCGGTTGTCCACGGGGGCGCTTGTGCTCATTGGGGAAGGGTTTGACATTGTGTCTTTTGAAGAAAAAACAATTTTTATTAAGGGGAAAATAAGCTCTTTAGAGTTTGCGGTGTAGTAAGGTATGCTTTTTTTATATAGATTTTTTTGCGGTGTTTTAGAGGTAGAGTTTTTTGGAGTTTATCCTGAAAAGGTTTTAAATTTGGCTGCTAAAAACCGAATAAGTTTTTGGTCGGCAAGATATGTAAAGCAAAAAATAATTTGCAAAATTACGGTAAAGGATTTTTTAAAGCTACCTACAATTTTGCGTAAAAGCGGCATAAGGGTACACATTAAAAGAAAAAGCGGATTTCCGTTTTTTATAAAAAAATACAACGGGCGTATAGGTATCTTTACAGGTCTTATAGTCTTTTTTTGTGCGTTGCAAATATTGTCTTCGTATGTATGGGTTATTGATGTGGTTGGGAATAAGACTGTGAGTGACAGCCAAATTATTTCGGTTTGCAGAGATTTAAATGTTAAGGTAGGGGTTAAAAAAAGTAGCGTTCACAGTAAAGCGCAAGCACAGGAGCTATTGCTGAGATTGGATAAACTCGCTTGGGGAAGCCTAAATTTAGAGGGTTGCAAATTAACCGTTAATGTTACCGAGGTTATAGAAAAGTCGGAGGATAACTCGGTTGCAACCAATTTGAAGGCCGAGTGTGACGGTATTATAACCCATATTGACGTTAAATCGGGCAATTGCCTTGTAAAAGTGGGGGATGTTGTGGCAAAGGATGATGTTTTGGTTTCGGGTGTTATTGAAAATCAAAACGGAACCCGATTTGTGCATTCTATAGGCCAAATTGAAGCTTTGACTGAAACGGAATTAAATATAGAGCAAAAGTTAGATTTTGAAGAAAGACTACCTACGGGAAAAATTAAAACCAAGCGGGTGCTTGACTTTTTCACCCTTAAAATTCCACTTTATTTAGGGGGCGAAGCGGGAGAATATGAGTGTGAACGAAAATTATATGAGGCTAAGCTTTTTTCGCAAAAATTGCCTATAAAAATATATTCTAAAAGATTTATATTCACAAAGCAAAATCATCGCAAAATAACAACCGAACAAGCTAAAAAAATGCTTGAAAAAAGGCTTGAAAAAGAATGTGAAGGCAGTGTTAAAAGCAAAACCTTTTATGAAACGGATGACGCTGTGAAGCTACAAGCAATTATAACCAATAAAAAGAATATTGCCAAAAGCGAAAAAATGATAATAGGTATTGGAAAATGAAAAAAATTATGGTATAATATTAAGGATTATAATTTACGTGCACGGAGAAAATTATGTTTGAAAAAACTATAGACACCGAACGAATAGAACAGTTGGTTAACCTGTTTGGAAATTTTGATGAAAACATAAAGGAAATAGAGAAAAAGTATTCGGTGGTTGTAACAAGCCATGGAAGCGGTATTAAGGTTAAAGGCGACCCTGAAAACGTGCTTAAAGCCATAAGGGTTATTGAGTGCCTTATTGCTATGATAAACAAGGGTGAGCAAATAACAAAGCAAAGCATTAGTTATGCTTGTTCCTTAGTGGAAGACGGCGAAGACAGTAAAATCGGTAACCTTTTGTCGTCTGACTGTGTTTGCATTACCGCAAAGGGAAGACCCATAAAGCCTAAAACCTTGGGTCAGCGTAAATATATTGATGCTATAAAAAATAATACTATAACCATTGGTGTTGGTCCTGCAGGTACGGGTAAAACCTATTTGGCAGTAGCCGAAGCGGTTTCGGCTTTTAGGGCTAAAAAGGTTGATAGAATAATTCTTACACGCCCTGCTGTTGAGGCGGGAGAGCGTTTGGGCTTTTTGCCGGGCGACTTGCAACAAAAAATCGACCCCTATTTGAGACCGCTTTACGATGCGCTTTTTGATATGCTCGGTGCTGAAAATTTTCAAAAGTGTGTTGAGCGTGGGGATATTGAAGTAGCTCCCTTGGCGTATATGCGTGGCAGAACCTTGGATGATAGCTTTATTATTTTAGACGAAGCGCAAAATACCACAAGCGAACAAATGAAAATGTTTTTAACCCGCTTAGGCTTTAACTCTAAGGCGGTTGTAACGGGTGATATTACCCAAATTGACCTGCCTGACGGTAAAAAATCAGGCCTTAAGGATGCAGTTAAAATTTTAAAGGGTATTGACGATATTGCAATTTGCAAACTTTCCGACCGTGACGTTGTCCGCCACAAGTTAGTACAAGAAATTATTAAGGCTTACGAAAGAAGTGCTGAGAAAAAATGAAAGTAAAGGTAAATATTTCTATAAACGGGAAGGGAATTAAACTACCAACAGGGGCGAGACTGCTTATAAGAAAAGCCTGTATCGCTACATTGAAATATGAAAATTTTGAAAACAATGCCGAAATTGATGTTACAATAGTTGGTGACGACAAAATAAAGGAAATTAATAACGAATTTAGAAATATTGATAAAGCCACCGATGTTTTGTCTTTCCCCTTAGGCGAAAACGGAGTTTATGATAAAAATCCTGTAACCAATGCTTTTATGCTGGGGGATATTGTTATATCAATTGACCGTGCTAAGCATCAGGCAAATTTATATGGTCATTCGCTAAGGCGTGAAATTGCCTTTTTAACGGTACATTCAATGCTTCACCTTTTAGGGTACGACCACGTGAATGGCGGTATGGAACAAGCAATAATGAGAGAAAAGGAAGAAGCAATCCTAACCAATTTGGGACTCGCTGTAACAAAGGTGTAAATTATGAAACAAACATCAGCTTTTATAACAATAATAGGTCGCCCAAATGTGGGTAAATCTTCACTTATGAATAAAATTTTAGGGCAAAAGGTTGCTATTGTGTCTAACAAGCCACAAACTACACGCACTAAAATTATGGGCATTAAGACCGAAAACGAAAATCAGTTAGTTTTTATTGATACCCCCGGCTTTCACAAAGCAAGAAACGAACTTGATAAAAATATGAACAAGGCCGTAAGCGACGGTATGAGTGACGTTGATGCCGCCGTTTTAGTGGTTGAAGCAAACCCTAAATTCAAATTTGATTCGGACAACCTTCCACCAGCTGAAGTAGAACTTATAAACCAGCTTAAAAAACGCAAATTAAAGGCAGTTTTGGTTATTAATAAGATTGACTTGCTTGAAAAAAAGGAAGAGCTTTTAACCATTATTACCGCCTATACAAAAGAGTTTGATTTTGAAACGGTAATACCCCTTTCGGCTAAAACGGGTGACGGTGTTGAAATTTTACTTAAGGAACTTAAAAAGTTTTCAAAGCCTTCGGTTCACTATTTCCCCGATGATGATGTAACCGACCAACCCGAAAAGGTAATGGTTGCCGAAATGATACGTGAAAAATTACTTCGCACACTTGATAAAGAAGTACCGCACGGTATTGCGGTAGATTTGGAACGCTTTTTCGAGCGTGACACCGCTGCAGGCGAGCCGATTATTGAAGTAGAAGCCACAATCATTTGTGAGCGTGAATCCCACAAGGGTATTATTATTGGCAAAAACGGCAGTATGCTAAAACGCATCGGCACAATGGCAAGGCGTGATGTTGAAGACTTTTTCGGCATTAAGGCTTCTGTTAAATTATGGGTAAAGGTTAAGGAAGATTGGCGTAATCGTCAGGGTCTTATACATACCTTTGGTTTGGACTAATTTTTACCTATTATAATTTTTGTTTTTCACCTAAGACTATTTTTAGGTGATAATATGGAAACTGAAAATATGTGGTCACGCTTTGAAAGTAGTGGTAAAGTGACCGATTATTTATACTATTTGAAGAGCAAAGAAGGCGGTGAAAAGGATGTCACAAACGGACAACCGCTTTACAACCGAAGCGCTAGTGGTAAAGGAAATGAAAATAGGGGAGAGTGACCGTTTGCTAACCCTTTTCAGTCGTGAATACGGCATAATTAAAGCCTTTGCAAGTGGTGCTAAAAATATTAAATCTAAAAAAGCGGGGGCAACATCCCTGCTTACATACGGAAGTTTTACAATAAAAAACAAAAACGGCAGCCTTCGTATTTATGAAGCCACACCTATAACCGTTTTCTTTGGTGCGGGTAGTGATATTGAAGTTTTAGCCCTTTCGCAATATTTTTGCGAACTGAGCACAGTTTTTGCAGTAGAAGGTCAGCCTAATACCGAACTTTTGCGACTTATTTTAAATTCTTTACATTTTTTAACTAAGGAAAAACGTTACCCACCGCTTATTAAGGCTATTACCGAGCTTCGCACAGCAGTAATATCAGGATATGCGCCTGACCTTGTCGCCTGTGAAAACTGCGGTAAATTTGACGATGCGGTTATGTTTTTTAATATACCCGAAGGCTTTTTACATTGTAGCGAATGTAAGGGCGGTAACGGCTTTAAGGCGGTTGACCGCACAATTTTAAGCGCCTTACGGCATATTGTTTATTCGGAATTTAGGAATTTGTATTCGTTTCAAATCCCTGAAAACAAGGCAAAGGAATTAGCCGAAATCACAGGCCGTTACATAACTATTCAAACCGACCATAAATTTTCTACTTTGCAATTTTACGAAAGTATTAAGGAGTAATAGATGTCCATAACCACTAGAACTTTAAAGACATTAGAACTTGATAAAATTTTGGCTTCCTTAAAGCAGGAAACGGCACTCCAAGATTCAGCTGAGGAGGCTACCAAGATTGTACCTGAAACCGATTTTTCTAAGGTGCAGTTTTCGCTTAAAAACACAGAAGATGCCTATATTTTTATGGCAAAATACACAGCCCCCAACTTTTCGGGTGCTAAAAATGTGGCAAACAGTCTTCGCCGTGCGCAGTCAAGCGCTGTGCTTTCTATAAAAGAACTTTTAAGCATTGCCGACACTTTAAGGGTTGTGCGTGTTATAAAGGAATGGCGTGAAAACTGCCTTAGCGTTGAAAATACTTCAATTGAAGAATTGTTTTATTCCCTTATCCCCAACAAATATTTAGAAGATAAAATTAATTTTGCCATAAAAAACGAAGAAGAATTAAACGATAACGCTTCTCCCACACTTTACGATATCCGCCGTAAAATATCGGCAAAATCGGCAAAACTTCGCCAAAATCTTGAAAAAATTGTAAAGGGACCAACTGCCAAATATTTGCAAGAAGCCATTATAACCCAGCGTGATGGCCGTTATGTTGTGCCACTAAAGGTTGAATATAAGGGGCAAATAAGCGGTATCGTACACGATACATCTG
>JAZORK010000199.1:0-4283 GCA_045656485.1 Acutalibacteraceae bacterium
GTCTTTATCAAGCAATACAGCAGCAGCAGTAATAGCAGTACTACCTGAACCTTCGGTATCGGCGTCGGCATTGGTTACCTTTTCAACGTAAGCCACGGTACCAAGACCTAATTTCACGTTTTCTGCTTCCTTGGAACAGCCAACAAGTGACATAACCGAGAAGAGCATTACTGCGCAGAGGAGTAGAGAAACAACTTTTTTCATAATTTTTTTCACCTTTCAAATTTTGAAATTTTTTGAATATTTTAAAACGAGCGCACCTATAATTCCTATCAGCATGCCCGATAAAATACCGCTTATACAAAGGAAAATCATATAATAACCGATTTCCAGTGTAGATGTTATAAATATAGCAACTATTATTTGCCCTAAGTTGTGTGAAACACCGCCTGCAATACTAACCCCCACAGTAGAAAAAAGGTTTGTTTTTTTAAGTAAAGCCATTATTGTTATGCTTAAAACCGCACCTGCTAAGCTGTAAGCCAGAGTCATCATATTACCAAAAAGCATTGATACTGTAAGTACACGGATTAAAGTAACCACTGCAGTGTCTTTAACCGAAAACTTATATAAAAGAAACACGTTTACAATATTAGCAAGACCGATTTTAATACCGGGTACTGCGGCATAAATAGGGGGAAGCAGAGTTTCCACAAAGGATAGCACCATTGCAAGTGATGCCAAAATACCTAAAGTGGTAAGTTTTTTAAGGTTAGTCTTTTTTTTCATTTTCCGTTATTTCAACAACTAATTTGTGGGGTAGACAAACAATAGTTTCACCTGTTTTAGAAATTTTTTGATGTGCCACGCAAATCTTATCGGGACAGTCGGCGTTTTGGATAAACACTTGACCATCTTTTATTACTAGGGTGTTGTTACCTTTTTCGGTAACTAATATAGTGTTAACATCTTCTTTCAAAGCATAGCTTTGGGTGATTTTTCCATCCACTACAACATTAACGTAATTACCGTCTTTAAGATTTGCTTTAAAAATCACAAACACAATAAGTGCTAAACCTAAAATGCCTAAACACAGGAAAATATCATTTCTTAATTTCTTGCTCAACATAAATCTAATGTGTGAATGCAATTGGTGGGACAAACCTCAGCACAAATGCCGCAGGCAGTACATTTATCATAATCTATAGTTGCAAGATTGTCAATAACCTTAATAGCATCGCTTGGACAGTTAAGTTCACACTTTTTACAAGCGATACAAGCATTTTTACACTTTTTACGTGCAGCAGCGCCTTTTTCTTTATTGTTACATATAACTGCAACCTTTGCAGTTCGCGGAACAAGCTTAATAATATTCTTGGGACACTTAGTAACACAAAGACCGCAGCCAACACAAATGTGGGGGTTGACGTGGGCAATACCGTCAGCAAGGCAAATTGCATTAACAGGGCAGGTGATAGCACAGTCACCACAACCTAGACAACCGTATTTACAAGCATTAGGTCCGCCATAAATCATGGAAGCGGCAACGCAGGTGTTTATACCGTTATAGTCGTTAAGCTTGCCTGTGGCTTCAAAATTACCATTACAGCCAACAACTGCGACCATTTCTGTAACATCTTGGGCTTCAACACCCATAATGTTTGCAATATCCGTAGCAACGCCGTCGGCACCGGGAACACAAAGGTTAGTTTTGGCGCCTTCTTCGGCAACGGCTTTGGCATATTCGTCACAGCCGTTATATCCACAAGCACCACAGTTAATACCAGGTAGTGCTTCGCGAACCTTTTTAATTTGTTCATTTTCGGGCACGTGTAAAAAATGTGCCGCAAGTGCTAAAAGTACACCCGCAATTAAACCAATTGCGGTTACAATAGCAAAAGCAATTAAAATACCTATCATATTTGTCACCTACTAGAAAAATATGTTACAAGCGCTATGGCAACACCTGTAATTATGCCTATTGCGGTTAAGGCTATTAAACCAATAAATACAATACTCATACTTATTATCAACCTTACGCAAAGAGATTTTCCACAATGCCGCCAAAACCAAAGAATGCTAAAGAAATAAACGAAGCGGCAATAAGTGTAGCGGGAAGACCTTTAAAGCTTTCGGGAATTTCGCTTTCTTGAATTTTAGAACGCATACCCGAGAAGAGCACCATTGCAAGTAAGAAACCAAGACCTACACCCAAAGAATTAACCAATGCTTCTAAGAAGGTGTAGTTATTGCCTGCCATTGTGGTTTCGGTTAGGTTGTTAAGGGTAACACCTAAAACCGCACAGTTAGTGGTAATAAGTGGTAAATAAACACCTAACGCCTTATGAAGTGACGGAATAAACTTTTTAAGCGCCATTTCAATAAACTGTACTAAAGAAGCAATAACAAGAATGAATACTATTGTTTGTAAATAGGCGTATTTTTCACCCAAAATGAACATTTGAATCGGCCAAGTAACAGCAGTTGCAAGCACCATAACAAAGGTAACGGCAATACCCATACCAACAGCCGAATCTAATTTTTTAGAAACACCAAGGAAGGGACAAATACCTAAGAAACGAGTTAAAACATAGTTATCAACCAAAACGGAGGATAGAAGAATTATAATTAAACCTTTAAAAGCGTCCATTTAGTTTTCCTCCTTTACTGTGGCAGCAGCCTTTTTGCAAAATGCGGCAGACGGGCAATTTTCGCATGAAAATTCTTTCTTTAAGGGAGCTTTGCCGTGGGTTAACTTGTAAACTAAGGCAATCATCATACCGTATACCATAAATCCGCCTGGGGCTTCAACCAAGAATTTAATCTTGAAATCCGCCATAAAGGGAATAGGCATACCGGCACAGGAGCCTGCGCCTAAAACTTCGCGGATAATAGCGATTGAAAGTAATGCTAAGGTAAAGCCAATACCCATACCTAATCCGTCAAGGGCAGATTTGCCAACAGAGTTTTTACCTGCAAACATTTCGGCACGGCCTAAGATAATGCAGTTAACTGTGATTAGCGGTAGGAAAACACCCAGCATATCGTAAAGGGTGGGTACAAAGGCTTGAATTAACATTTGCACCAAGGTAACGAAGCTTGCGATTACTACAATATAGCAGGGAATACGCACACTTTCGGGAATTACTTTACGCAAAAGCGAAATAACGATATTCGAGCAAATAAGCACCGCAGTAGCGGCAAGACCCATACCAAAAGCACTAGTGACGCTTTTGGTAATAGCAAGTGTGGGGCATGTGCCCAATACCAAAACGAAAACAGGGTTTTCTAAAAGGATGCCCTTTAGAAGAATGGATAAATTATTACATTTTTTCATTTAAGACACCCCTTCCAAAATTTTAATAGTTGTAAATACCTTTGAAATAGCGGTTTTATAGCCGTTAGTGGTTAAAGTAGCACCGCTTATTGCATCAATATCTGAGTAATCTTTTTCGGTTTTACCGTCAAATTGTGAATAGAATTCTTTATCGGCACAAGCTGAGCCAATACCGTCGGTTTCTTTTTGGCTAACAGTTAGGCAGTCAATAATCTCGCCCTTGCTTGTAGCCGAAACCTTAATTACAATCGGTTCGCCCGATGGATAGTAATAAGCATCGCCGTTAATACCAAAGCCTGCAGCATTAAGAGTAAATACATAATTACCGCTTGCAGTTTTCACAACTTCTTTAACCTGAGTGGGAATATTTTCGTATTTAGTTAAATCAATTTTAGTCAAGGTAGAATAAGATTTGATGATAGCTTTAGCGGCTTTCTCAACAAGGTCCTTGTTATCGGAATCTCCGATAACCTTACCATCCTTATCGGTTGCAATAAAGTTTTCACCGATTACAAACACATAACCTGCTCTATTCTGAGCGCCGTAGATAGCATCAACACCTTCAATTTCTTCTGTGAGGAAAACAGGTGCAAAATCACCTTTGCCTTCGGGTAAAGCGGTGTTTAAATTATCGTTCAAAATTTCTTCTTCGGTTCTAATATCTACGCTACCACCCTGTAAAATGGTAACAGCATTAAGGGCATCTTTTATTGCACCCTTGTAAGCGGCGGTGGTTTTGGTAGCATTAGCTATTGTGTCAACACCTTCTACTTCTTCGGCTTTTTTGTCTTTAAAGTTTTTGCCGTAGGTTTCTTCAACACCTAAGGTTTCGTTACTGGAAATTGCGGCAGCGCCTTTAACAACAGAATCCTTATCAATACCGCAAAGGATAACAAAGTTACTGCCGTAGCCTGTGGTGGTCATTTTTAATACGAAACCACCATTTTTCTCTTTATAAGCCTCGGTAATGGTTTTTGGTAGTTCATACTCCGCAAGGTCAATCGTT
>JAZORK010000200.1:0-9935 GCA_045656485.1 Acutalibacteraceae bacterium
GCATATTGTGGGAAATATTACACACCACCAATTTTTGCCCTTGGCTTCACCCAACTCTATTATAAGCGAACGATAATTGCCTGCGGGTAGAGAAAAGGTTTCATAATGCCTGGTTTCAAAAAATCTGTTACCAAGGTAAACCTTTGCAGTATACTTAAAACCGTTTTCTTTTATAACCCTGTTGGCAATTTCTTCAAACCGTGCTAAATTGTTTGCCGTTTGTGCCTCGGCGGCTTCAAGATTTTGAGCATTTGAAAAAACACTACCCGTTTCGGCTAAAATTGTATCCCGTATTTTAAGCTTTAAGGCTTGGTCGGATTCCTCATCCGAATTGGCTATTATATGTAGCCTAAGCACGTTTTGACGCAAATCCTCACAAAGGGCATTAAAATTAAACATAGATAAAAATATTGCGCACAAAAGACCTACCGCTAACGAGATTCTAATTTTCTTTTTCATAAAAATACTCCTGACAATTTTTCGTAATAAAAATATTGTCAGGAGTTTTAATTTTTATTCAAATATTATTGCATTGCCCGAAAACTCGGCAAGCCAACAGTCAATTTTTTGTTCTTTCAGTGCGTTTTCGGCCTTTTCGGCATTAAGCAAATTATCAAACAAAGCGAAAAAGGTAGGTCCGCTTCCTGAAAGAGATACCTCCAAGGGTGAAAGAGATAAAAGCGTTTTCTCTAAGTCGGTTTCACCCCAAACCGATAAAAAGGCGTTAAAAAGGCTACGAGATAGCAAGTTTAAATCACCATTTTCAAGGGATTTTATTACCTTTTCGGTGTCATATTTTTGGGGTGGCTTACTGTCAAGCTGACGGTACATTTCGGCAGTAGAAGGTTTTGTGTCGGCCTTAGCGAGAAGAATAAACCCGCTTTTCATTGTATTTAAGGCGGTTAATTTTTCACCAATACCTTCGGCACGCTGGCAACCGCCCTTTATAAAAAACGGTACGTCGGCACCAAGCTTTAAAGCTATTTCACATAGCTTTTCATTAGAAAGCTTTGTGTCATAAAGCTTATCAAGCCCCAAAAGCACCGCTGCGGCATCGGCACTGCCGCCGCCAAGCCCTGCCGCCGCAGGAATATTTTTTACTATATCTATTTTCACACCGCCATCAATTGCGGTATCCTCAAAAAACATTTTTGCCGCTTTGAATGCTATATTTTCTTCTTGCGGTATATCATATTTATCGCAATTTACGGTTATACCCTCGGCCTTTTCGATGCCAATTTCATCAAAAAGAGTGAGCGAATGCATAACGGTATCAATAAGGTGATATCCGTCACTACGCTTGCCATTTATAGCAAGTGATAAATTAATTTTAGCGTTTGCTTTTATTTTCATACTAAACACCGCTTTAATTATTAACCTTGTAATGATAACCGTAAGATTCCTCGGTTAAAATTTCAAATTTATAGCCTTGTTCTTTAAGACCTTCTATAATACTGGGCAATGCCTTAACTGTAGTATCCTTAGCGTCGGTATCGTGCATAAGAACACATATAGAATTTTTATTTTTAGCCTGGTTTAATACATTTTTCTTTATAGTCTTTGCGGGAACATTATGACCCGATGCATCGCCCGAATCAACATTCCAGTCAAAATAAGCGTAGCCTTTAAGCTTAACCTGAGTAACCAAATCGGTCATAATACCCTTGCGGTATTTTTTGCTAACCAGGTTGTTGCTACCGCCGGGAAAACGCATTATATTAACCTTTTCGCCTATTTTTTTCTCTATCTTTGCCGAGATTTTTGCCTGGTCTTTAAAAAATGCGGTGCGGCTTTTGTAAATTTTACTGTAATCGTGTTCATTACAATGAATACCGATAGCGTGACCTGCATTTTTTATCTTTGGTAAATATTCAAGCTTAGCCGTTCCTATAACAAAAAATGTTGCCTTAACATCATATTTTTTTAATATTTTGAGTATTTTTAAGGTGTTATCGGAAGGTCCGTCATCAAAAGTAAGATAACAGGTTTTGGTGGGCTTTGGATACTTAGACTGAGGTGAATTTACTTCGGCTACGGCCTTTTCCACCTCAGCCTTTTCTTTAGCACTTAATTTTTCAATTTTCTTTTTATAAATTTTATTTTCTTTTTCTAGGGCCTTGTTTTTCTTTTGTTGTGCTGCAAGCTTTTTTTCAGCCTGTAGCTTTGCTTCGGTTTGCTCTTTTAATTGAGTTTCCAAAGTGTCCAATTTTTCGGTTACCTGCTTAAGCTCTGATTGTACACCTTCAATCTGGGCTTTTTTCTTGTTGGAAACGCTTATAAAACCGACAGAAGCCGCCACTATTGACACTATTAACAAGCCTATTGCCGCATAAAAAAGATAACTTCTTACATAACGCTGTATTTTCATATCCACACCACCTTTCTAGTATTTTTCGAACATTATAAATTATATCATATATATATAAATATTAAAAGAAATAAATTGTTACAATTTTTTAATAAGTATCGGTTGAAAAAAGATAAAAATAATGATATAATATTAAAAAATAATTTTCGGAGGAAATTTATGAACAACAATATTATTATTTCTAGTGACAGCACCTGTGACTTAAGCGCAGAGCTTCGCGAAAGATATAATGTTTCAATAATTCCGCTAGGTGTAACCTTAGGCGACAAAACCTATTTCGACGGTATAGACATTGTACCTGATGATATTTATGCCCACCACGATAAAACAGGTGAATTACCCAAAACTACCGCTGCAAACGTTGGCGACTGTATTGATTATTTCAAGCCTTTTGCAGATGCAGGTAAAACCGTTATTCACATCGCTTTAAGTGCCGAATTTTCTTCTACCTACAACAACGCTTGTTTAGCTGCAAGTGAGTTTGAAAATATTTATATTGTCGATTCACGCAATTTGTCAACAGGTAACGGTCTTTTGGTAATTGCCGCAGCCGAAATGGCAAATAGCGGTATGGAAGCTACCGCAATTGTAGAAAAATTAAACCAAATGGCGCTTTGTGTTGATGCTTCGTTTGTTATTGATAAGCTCGACTATTTGCATAAAGGTGGTCGTTGCTCGGCTTTGGCTATGCTTGGTGCAAACGTTTTAAAATTAAAACCCTGTATTGAGGTTAAAAACGGCAAAATGGGCGTTGGCAAAAAGTACCGTGGTAAGTACGGCGCAGTTTTAAAAGAATATGTTGCTGAACGCTTAGCTGATATTGACAATATTGATTTAGACCGTATTTTTGTTACCCACGCAGGTGTTGATACCGAAATTGTAAATGCCGTTGTGGAACAGGTTAAACAAACCGCACCCTTTAAAGAAGTATTTATGACAAGAGCAGGTTGTACTATTTCTTCCCACTGCGGTGCCGATACTTTAGGTGTTTTATTTGTTCGCAAGTCACCTTTAGAAAATTAAAGCATAATATAGTTTAGGGGTTGCAAAGTGATATATCCAAAACTGCAAACGGCGGTAAAATCATTTTATCTTTAAAATAACCGTATTCCCCTTTTATATAAAAGAAACCGTCCCAAAAGGACGGTTTCTTGCGTTATATAATAAATATTGATTTTTTCGGAAAAATGTGATACACTATTTTTGCGACTCAGTTTAATATTGTCCTACATATAGGTAGCATTTTTATTTTGGTAAAAATGCATCCTCTATTTTGCATACTTGTATGTAGGAGAAAACTGAGTCGCGTCAGCGGGGTTATGCATTTTTCGTGCGTGGCTTCGGCTGCGCACTTTTTTATTTGTGGGTGATTTTATGCAAAAAGAAATCAACAAAAGAATAACATATTACCGTAAAAAACAAGGGCTTACCCAAGAAGAAGTGGCACAAAAATTAGGAATGAAGCTTAATGCCTATTCCAGAGCTGAACGAGAAGGAAATATCACCTGCGAAATGGCAATAAAATTAGCCGAAATTTTTGAAATAGACATAAAAGTACTTTTATACGAAAACCCCGTAGAAGATGAAATACGTCTACTTGAAAATTATAGAAAACAGTTGGATTTTAATGAAATATTTTCACCCACAATACCAATATTAGCAATGAGAGGATACGAAACCCAACTTTTAACTATATTTAAGCGGTGTAGCCCCGAAAAACAAAAAACCATTATGGAATGTGCTTATTCTATTTATAAATCAGGATTTTAAAAAGCCGAAGCTTGCTCGCTTCGGCTTTTTTTATATATTATTAACTTTTTCCTGTAAGAGAGCAACCTTTTTAGCTTCTGCCGAATCGAGTTTGCCAAAGGGGAATTCTTTTCCCATATTGTCATACTTGGTTTGGCAAATTTTTTTAAAAGGTAAAAGCTCAATTTTGTGGAACTTATAGTCCTTTAAAAGCTCGGCTAAAGCTTCAATGTCGGCTTCACTATCATTAATAGTGGGGATTACCACCTGTCTAATGCGGGTAGGTATGCCTTGCTCGGTCAAATACCCCAAAAATTCAAGGGGAGTTTTTATACCACAGCCCACATATTTTTGGTAGCGTTCATCGTCGGAATACTTTATATCAAGCATACAATAATCGGTATATTGCAAAAGCTCTTTAACGCTATCGTTTAAAATGCAACCGCTTGTATCAAGGCAGGTGTTGATGCCATTTTGCTTACACTTTTTGAATATTTCGGTAGCAAATTCAGCTTGCATTAACGGTTCACCACCCGAAAGGGTAATACCACCGTCAATCCCAAAATATTCTTTATACTTTATCACCTTTTGGACTATTTCATCGGCTGAATATTCAGTACCACCGTTTATATCGTGAGTTTCGGGGTTGTGACAACAGCCACACCTTAAAGGGCAGCCTTGCAAAAACACCACATAGCGAATACCCGGGCCGTCAAGCGTACCTAAAGACTGAAAGGAGCTTACTCTTCCCATTACATAACCTCGTGGAAGGTACGGCTTATAACCTCTTTTTGCTGTTCACGGGATAGCTTGTGGAAGTTAACCGCATAACCCGATACACGAATGGTCAAATTGGGGTATGCTTCGGGGTTGTTATATGCCTCTATCAAGGTTTCACGGTTAAGCACGTTAATATTAATGTGGTGTGCCTTTTTAGCAAAATAACCATCGAGAATAGCAACAAGATTATTAACCTGCTCACTTTTTTCTTTGCCTAAAGTTTGCGGAGTGATAGAGAATGTGTTGGAGATACCATCACGGCAGTCGTCATAACTGATTTTAGCCACCGAGTTAAGCGAAGCCAAAGCGCCGTTTTCTTCACGGTTATGCATTGGGTTAGCACCGGGGGCAAAAGCATCGCCTGCTTTTCTGCCGTCGGGTGTAGCACCTGTATGCTTACCATACATAACGTTAGAGGTAATAGTAAGCACCGAAAGGGTGTGAATAGCATTACGGTAAGTCGGTGTTTTGCGAAGCTCGGTAATAGTTTTGTGTGCAATTTCCTTAGCAATATTATCAACACGGTCATCATCGTTACCGAATTTGGGGAAGTTGCCCTCGGTTTCAAAATCAACAATATAACCGTTTTCATCCTTAATGGGACGAACCTTTGCATATTTAATAGCACTTAAAGAGTCAGCTATAACCGAAAGACCTGCTACACCGAAAGCCATAAGGCGTTCTACCTTAGTGTCGTGTAATGCCATTTGCGATTTTTCGTAAGCGTACTTATCATGGTTGCGGTGGATTATATTCATTGTGTTAACATATAATTTTGAAAGCCAATCAAGGTATTCATCCACACGCTCAACCACCTTTTCATAGTCAAGCACGTCACCTTCAATAACCGCCTTTTGCGGACCGATGTGAATATCACTTGTAGTGTCATAACCGCCGTTTAAAGCGATAAGCAACAATTTTGGCAAATTACAACGTGCGCCAAAGAACTGCATTTGCTTACCAACACGCATTGCCGAAACACAGCAAGCAATTGCATAATCGTCACCATAAATTGGGCGCATAATATCATCATTTTCGTACTGGATAGAGTCGGTATCACACGAAACCTTAGCGCAAAACTTTTTAAAGCCACGAGGCAAACTTTTTGACCATAAAACAGTTAAGTTAGGTTCTGGTGAAGAGCCGAGTGTGTAAAGGGTATTAAGTATACGGAAGCTTGACTTTGTAACAAGTGTTCTGCCGTCTTCACCTACACCGCCCACAGCTTCGGTAATCCACATTGGGTCACCACCGAAAAGCTCGTTATATTCGGGTGTGCGAAGGTGTCTTGCCATACGAAGCTTCATAACAAAATCGTCAATAATTTCCTGTGCGCCTTCTTCGGTCAAAGTACCATTTTTAATATCACGTTCAATATAAATATCAAAGAAGGTGCTAACTCTACCCATACTCATAGCAGCGCCGTTTTGCTCCTTAATAGCGGCAAGGTAGGCAAAATAGGTCCACTGTACTGCTTCACGGGTATCCTTTGCGGGTTTAGAAATATTAAAGCCGTACATTTCGGCCATATCCTTCATATAGCGCAAGAAAGAAATTTGTTGGTAAAGTTCTTCAGCAAGGCGAATTTCTTCCTCTTGCAAATTGCCAAAGCCCAAAGCTTCCTTATCCTTTATTTTTTCTTCTAATAGTCGATCAATACCGTAAAGAGCAACACGGCGATAGTCACCTATAATACGGCCTCTACCATATGCATCTGGAAGACCTGTAATAACGTGGCTGCGGCGTGCCTTACGCATTTCTTCGGTATAGCAACGGAACACACCCTCGTTATGTGTGGTACGGTATTGGAATTCGTTTTCAATCTTCTCGCTCAACTTATAACCGTAAGCCGTACAAGCCTGACGTGCCATACGAATACCGCCAAAGGGGTTAATACCACGCTTTAAAGGGCGGTTAGTCTGAAGACCTACAATAATTTCATTTTCTTTATCCAAATAACCGGGCTCGTAAGCAGTAAGCGATGAAACAGTAGCAGTGTCAATATCAAGCACTCCGCCAAACTGACGCTCAACCGCAAAAAGCCCATTAAGCTTTTTCATAAGTTCACGAGTTCTGGGTGTAGCCTCAACTAAAAAGGAATCATCACCCTTATACTCGGTATAATTTTGCTGAATAAAATCCCTTACGTTGATTTCATCCTGCCAAACACCTTGATTAAAACCGTTCCAATTTTCGTGTTTCATAATATTCTCCTTAATATTACACAATATATGGGTTAAAAAAGCAACCCAGTTTTTAAACTGAATTGCCCAGACGGTCGGCTATGGTGAAAAGTTTCAACCACAATATATAGCATACTCCCCTGTGGTTACCCACATTATCCGCCAGTCATATGCCATTGCACAAGATATTGTATATGATAAATTGAAGTTTGTCAACATATTGTTTGAAAAAATATTGGTTTTTTGTAAGATTATATCAAATTTTTAATTGATATTTTAAAAAGTTTGTGCTAAAATTGTTTTAGCTTTAAAAAAGGAGATTATATTATGAAAACAGTTGTATCTGTTATAGGCAAAGACGGTGTTGGTATTATTGCCGACGTAAGTGCTATTTGCAATGAATGTAATGCTAATATTGTGGATATCACTCAATCAGTTTTACAGGATATGTTTGTAATGGTAATGCTTACCGAAATTAAAGACCTTAACTGCTCTTTCTCGGAATATTCCGACAAAATGAAGAACTTAGGCGAAAAGCGCAATCTTGACATTCGTGTTATGCACGAGGATGTTTTCAACTCTATGCACAGAATTTAAGGAGTAAGCAATGATTAATCTTAACGACATAATGGAAACCATAAATATGATTTCCGAAGAGAATTTGGACATACGCACAATCACTATGGGTATTTCTCTTTTAGACTGTTGTGACTCTGACCCCGAAAAAGCGTGTGAAAAAATTTATAACAAAATTACCACCCTCGCTAAAGACCTTGTAAAGACAGGCGAAGATATTGAGCGTGAATACGGTATTCCGATTATTAATAAGCGTATTTCGGTAACACCTATTTCTATGATTTTGGCTTCATCCGGCGGTGACCCTATTATGTACGCTAAAACCTTACAGCGTGCGGCTAATGCCACAGGTGTTAACTTTATAGGCGGTTATTCGGCTTTGGTGCAAAAAGGCTTTTCTGCTGGGGACGAAGCACTTATTCGTTCTATCCCCCAAGCACTTAGCGAAACTACTAACATTTGCTCATCGGTTAATATTGGCTCTACCAAAGCAGGTATTAATATGGATGCCGTAAAGCTTATGGGTGAAATTGTGCGCGAAACTGCCGAAATCACCAAAGACCGTGAATGTATTGGCTGTGCAAAATTGGTTGTATTTTGTAACGCAGTTGAAGATAATCCCTTTATGGCAGGTGCTTTTCACGGTGTGGGCGAGCCCGACTGTGTAATTCACGTTGGTGTATCGGGCCCTGGTGTTGTTCAGTCTGCCCTTAAAAAACACCCCAACGCTTCTTTGGGTGAGCTTGCCGAAGTTATTAAACGTACCGCATTTAAAATCACACGTATGGGTCAGCTTGTTGGTGACGAAGCTTCAAAACGCTTGGGCGTTCCCTTTGGTATTGTTGACTTATCATTAGCACCCACCCCTGCAGTTGGTGACTCGGTTGCCCATATTTTAGAAGAAATGGGTCTTGAAGCCTGCGGCACACACGGCACAACCGCCGCTTTAGCAATGCTTAACGACGCCGTTAAAAAGGGTGGCGTAATGGCTTCATCATACGTTGGTGGTCTTTCGGGCGCATTTATCCCCGTTACCGAAGACGCAGGTATGATTGCTGCCGCACGTTCGGGTGATTTACAGCTTGAAAAGCTAGAAGCTATGACGCCTGTTTGCTCGGTTGGTCTTGATATGATAGTTATTCCGGGTGAACCCCCTGCCGAAGTAATATCGGCAATTATTGCAGACGAAGCGGCTATCGGTATGGTCAACTCTAAAACCACGGCTGTTCGTGTTATTCCTGCTATTGGCAAAAAAGCTGGTGAAGAATTAGACTTTGGCGGTCTTTTAGGCTCTGGTCCTATTATGAAGGTAAACCTTGACAAAAGCCCCAAAAGGTTTATTGACCGTGCAGGCCGTATCCCTGCCCCAATGCAAAGCCTTAAAAACTAAAATAAAAAACTTTACCCCTATGATAGAAAAAATCTATCATAGGGGATTTTTTATACCCTTAATTTTCAAACTTTTAGCAATAAAATCTTAAATTTTGACCATAATACCTTTGAAAGTATATTTAACATCAAAATTTAAGGAGAATAAAAAATGCCTAAGGTTTCGGTAATTGTTCCTGTTTATAACGTTGAAAAATATTTGCAACATTGCTTAGAAAGTCTTGTAAACCAAACATTGACCGATATTGAAATTATTGTTGTTAATGATGGCTCTACTGATTTAAGTCAAGCTATTATTAATACATACGCCGTAAATTACCCCAAAATTATAAAGGCTTACACTAAAGAAAACGGCGGCCTTTCGGATGCACGTAACTTTGGTATGAAAAAAGCGACGGGTGATTTTATAGGCTTTGTTGACAGCGATGACTTTGTAGATGTTACAATGTTTGAAAAGCTTTATAACCGTGCTATAAAAACCGATTGCGACATTGTAGTTTGTGACCATAATGCCGTTGTGCTAAACAAAAACAACACACCAAAAACATCCACTATTCACAAAATTCAAAACGGGCATTTGTTCTCTAAAAGCATTTACGAATCGCCCCAAATTCTCGCCTTTACACGTTCTTACGCTTGGAACAAGCTTTATAGAAGGGAAATACTTGAAAACTTTGAATTTCCCAAAGGGCAGTATTTTGAAGATTCGGCTGTGGTTTATAACATTTTGTCCCTTGCCAACAAAGTTGAATACCTGCCCGAAGCCTTGTATTACTATGTTATTGGCCGTGCAGGTGCTATTACAAGTTCTTGCAACAACCGCATTTACGACATTTTTAAATCCTGCGATTCAATAATAAACCATTACAAAAAAATAGGTAAATATGAAG
>JAZORK010000201.1:0-4066 GCA_045656485.1 Acutalibacteraceae bacterium
CTAAAATAAATTTTTTCATTTCCTCGGCGGCGGCGTTTATGTCGTAAACATAATACCACACACCACGTATAATTTGTCCCTTACCCTTAACGTTATCATTAGGTATGCTAATATTATCCATCTCAGGCCCTGAGGTTACCGCCCATAAGCCCATACTAATAATATCATTAGTAGAAAGCGAGGTCTGACATTCGGAGAAGATCATCTCAGCAACCTTTGGCAATTTAGCTACGTTCATTCCCTTTACCTTCGAGAACATAGCGGCAAGTACTTCTTTTTGGCGGTTACCACGCTCAACATCACCATCAATTTTACGTATACGTGAATAGCAAAGCGCCTGTGTGCCGGTAAGGGTTTGTTTACCTGTGCTTGTAATCTTATCACACTCAAAGCCCGATTTTATAAGCTTTGGAATAATGTAACTGTTAAGGTGGTCCATTTCCTTTTTATCAACATCAACCTCTACACCGCCGATGTAGTCAATAATGTGTGAAAAACCGTGGAAATTAACCGTTACGTAATCGGTAATTTCTAAATTAAAGTTTTTATTAAGGGTTTTAACCGCTAATGTAGATTTACCGTAGGCATAAGCGTGGGTAAGCTTATCGTTATTGCGGCCATCAATAGCAACATAACTATCTCTTGCTATCGAAGTAAGCTTAATTTTATTATGCTTTTTATCAATACTTAAAACTATAACCGCATCCGACCTACCGGAAGTGTTATCCTGTCTTGTATCGATTCCCAAAAGGGCAATATTTTTAACCCCTTCATATTCGCTAGTGGTAATATTCAACTCTTCGGGTTTTTCGGTTTCCAAGGGTGTACGCTCTACCTTATTAATAATAGAATAAGCATAGCTGTAACCTGCTACTGCCACCGCCGAAATACAAACCAATACTACGCATATAATGGCAAAAACCTTTGCTTTGCTTTTTTTCTTGCGGCGCTTGGACTTTTTGGAAGGCTTACTTCTTGAAGAAATATCCTGATATGAGCTATATAAATCAATACTATCGTTATTGTCAAAATCGTTTGTGTAACGCATATAATTCTCCTAATTTTTTAAACTACCAAACATTATACGACAAAATCCTCGAAATGTCTATACTATTCTTCCCCTTTTTATTGCCGACTTTCCAAATTTTTGGCGCACCTTATATATAGAGTCCTCTACCCTTTCATTTTCAAGGGTTTGTTCACTCTCGCCAAATATATCCTGCTGAATTGCCGTTTCAAAATTTTTTAAATTAATGGCTCTCAGCCCTACCGAGCGCAATGGCTCGGCAAAATTATAATTTTTGCAAAAAAGGTCGAACCCACGCTTTGCTAAGGTAAGGGCGCAATTTGTAGAGGATTCATAAGTGTGGCTAAATTCCCGCACCACAAGGGATGAAGTACGTATATGCACCTGAACACCCATAGCATAAAGGTCGTGCTGACGGAGTGTATCGCTTATTGTTTCGGCAAATATTAAAAACTGCTTCCAAACCTCCTCAGATTCGGTAAAATCCTTACCGCAGGTTATTGATTTGCCCACGCTTTTAGGCTTGCTTTCTTCGCAAATGCTTGTAACGGGGCTATTATCCTCACCTAAGGCATACCGCTTTATATCAACCCCATTTTTACCCAGCAGTCTTTTAAGTGTAATATCATCACAAAGGGTAATATCCCCTATTGTTTTAATACCAATCGAGTTTAGCTTTTCGGCGGTGTTCCTACCCACAAACAACAAATCGCTTATAGGCAATCCCCACAGCTTTTCTTTAAAATTTTCTTTAGTTATAACTGTTACGGCATCGGGTTTTTTAAGGTCAGACCCCAACTTCGCAAACACCTTATTAAAACTGACCCCTACCGAAATTGTAAGACCGAGTTCTCTTTTAATATCTTTCCTTATTTTATTGGCAATTTGCTCACCTGTGCCAAAAAGCAAGGTGCTGCCCGTAACGTCAAGCCAACATTCATCTATGCCAAAAGGCTCTACCAAGTCGGTATAGCGTGAATAAATCGCCTGTGCTTTTTTAGAATATTCCTCATATTCCTTATATATAGGCGGTAAAATAACCAATTCCCTGCATTTTTGCTGAGCTTTAAAAATAGGCTCGGCAGTTCTAACGCCAAACTTTTTTGCAAGCTCATTTTTAGCAAGTACAATGCCATGGCGGTTTTCGGTATCACCACAAACTGCTACAGGCAAATCGGCAAGTGTAGGATTATACAAAAGCGAAACCGACGCAAAAAAATTGTTAAGGTCACAGTGAAGTATTATTCGCTCAGCCATATAATCCCTCCTCAAACATTTGTTCCTTATATATTTTACCACCCTTATTTGCAAAAGTAAATAAGCATTTTTTGCCGTTATGCGACAAGCTCCCTTTTTCATATAATATTATAAACTAATTATGGGGGTTGTTTTTTGTTAAGCCTTTTATTACAAATTCTATCAAACCTACACTATTTTGCCCTACACGTAACGGGTGCGGGGTCTTTTCCGCCTCCACTTTCAAGTAAGCGTGAAGCCGAGCTTTTAGAAAAAAGCCGTGCAGGTGACCTGAATGCTCGAAACAAGCTCGTAGAGCACAATTTACGGCTTGTAGCCCACATTGTAAAAAAATATTACACCAACACCTCAAATCAGGACGACCTGATTTCTATAGGCACTATAGGTCTTATCAAGGCAGTTTCTACCTTTAAAAGCGATAAAAACATTCGTCTTGCCACCTATGCCGCTCGTTGTATTGAAAACGAAATACTTATGTTTTTCAGAAACCAGAAAAAAACAGCGCAGGATGTATACATAAGTGATCCTATTGACACCGACAAGGATGGCAACGCCCTTACCCTTATAGACGTTATTGCAAATGACGATGATATTATTGAAGAGCTTGACAACAAAATTAAGACCGAAAAACTGCGCAATATTATTAATGATGTTTTAGATAAAAGAGAGCTTGAAATTATTGAACTGCGCTACGGCATAAACAATAAACCCGAGCTTACCCAACGTGAAATCGCCAAAAAATTAAATATTTCACGAAGCTATGTTTCCCGAATAGAAAAATCGGCTTTAGAAAAGCTGCGAAAACAATTTTAAAGGGTGGTCTTGCGACCACCCTTTTTAAGTTATTCTTCTGTTACAAATGCAACCGATTTAATTTCTCTAAAATGTGAAATTTCGATTATTTTTCCCGATATAATAATGAGTCCTATATGACCATTTGTTCCGCTTTTAGCAGGTATTACATTATATGTAAGGTCGCCATCGAGCATCTCGATTATTTCATCCACTACTTGATTTGTTTTATATAAATCATCAATTTCAACATAAACTGTTTCAACAGGCTTTCTACGCTTTTCAAACTTAGAGAAGAAAATAACCGATACTAAGAATAGCACAGTGCAAATAATTGCGCCTTCATAAAAACCGTAACCTAAGGCTATGCCTATAATACTGGTAGTCCAAACACCTGCCGCTGTTGTAAGACCCGTAATAATATCGTTATTTTTAATAATAATCATACCTGCGCCCAAGAAACCTATACCCGATACTACCTGCGCTGATATACGCATAATATCACCGCCTGAGCCTAAAACATCGGCTATAAAAACACTCATAAGTGAAGTAAGGCAAGAACCCAACGCCACAAGGGTATGTGTTCTCATACCTGCCGCACGGCCGTGCTTTGCTCTTTCACTACCAATAAGCAAACCAACTATAACCGATAGAAATAATCTAATTACTACCGTTAATAAAAATCTCCAATCAAACATATTTATTCTCCCTTCATATTATTTATATATTTAAAAGATAAATTTATACCGTTTTAACACCTTGAATAATTTGACTTTTTTGCTTAAATATACTATTATTAACCTTGATTAATAAGGAGTGAGTTTATGGATATACACGAATATAAATATAAAATTGAAACCCACACCCATACTTCCCCTATGAGTGCCTGCGCCGACCTTAAACCCCAAGAGGTAATAGAAAGATACGCCGCTATTGGCTTTGATGCTGTGACT
This sequence comes from Acutalibacteraceae bacterium, assembly GCA_045656485.1. Classification (GTDB taxonomy): domain Bacteria; phylum Bacillota; class Clostridia; order Oscillospirales; family Acutalibacteraceae; genus UBA737. The sequence goes on from JAZORK010000201.1 coordinate 4,030, forward strand.
GTTACTAACCATTTTAGCCAACATTCATTTTTATTTA
>JAZORK010000202.1:0-6671 GCA_045656485.1 Acutalibacteraceae bacterium
GCCTTATAATTTTCTTTTTCAATAAACAAGCTTTCAGGGTTAGGAAAACTTGGTAAAGCAACCTCTTCAATAGATAAAAGCAAACCTTCGGGAATGGCTTTTTTAGAATTGCTTTTTCTTAAATGCGAAATAACCGAACGCTTTATGCAAACATTGGCAAAGGTCTGAAAAGAGGCCTTTTCGGGTGTATAAGCCTTAACTGCTGAATATAAGGCAAACATAGCTTCTTGAACAACATCCTCAACCTGATTAGGAGGGCAGTACTGCTTTGCAGTTTTAACAATGGTGGGCAAATATCTATCAATTATAATTTGAAATTTTTCATACTCGCCATTGTTTATCAGCAAAATGACCTCATCATCGGTCATTTTTTTGTCATTTCCTACAAAATCTTTTACCATAGATGCCCCAAAATCGTAAATTGTTCACTACCTTTTTTATAATAACCTATGTAAATTTAATTGTCAAGCATTTTTTATTATTGAATAATTACTATTTTGGTAGTATAATACCTGCATATAGACGTTAAAAGGTGAAAAAATGAAAAAATATACTATTATAATTATCTGTGCCGTTTTAAGCCTTGTTATAATATTGGCAGCGGCTTTTTTTATTACAACCACAAAAGAAAATAATACCGAATCCACTCCTGCTTCAAATTCACAAATTTCCTCTGTGCAATCGGCCGTTACGCAAAGCAGTGAAACCGAATCAAGCAAACCCACCTCTACCCCTGACCCTCAAGACGATGTGGTTAAGGAAGAAAAACCCTTTTTGAAAATAACCCAACCAAAGGCACAAAAGTTTACCACCAAAAGCAGTAGCATTACATTTAAAGGTAGTACCAATATTGCCACAGGGGTAAATCTTAACGGCAAACCAATTAAACTTGCACGAAACATTGACGGCACCTTTACCGTAACTGAAGATTTAGTCTACGGTAACAACAAATTTGTTTTTACAGCGGGCGACCTTAAAAAGACCTTTAATATTCACCGCAAATACACAGTCATTAAAAGTATAAGTCATAAATCGGGCAAAAGCTATGCTTCAGGTAAAAGCTTTACCGTAAGTGTTATAGCACGTGCAAAAGCAAAGGTTACCGCCACCTTTAACGGCAAAAAAATAACCCTAAAACCCGAAGATGCCAAAGGTAACAGCTTTACAACTTTTAAAGGCAAATTCACCTTGCCTAACAAAAATCTTAAAGACCTCAACCTAGGAAAAATTAAATACAAAGCCACCTATAAAGACTATACCGATACCTACACTTCGGGAAACATTATTTGCAAAAAGGATAAAACGGTGACTTCTTCCGATAAAGCTGTTACACCCAAGGATGACAGCTACATAAACGTAGGTTCGGGCCTTGTTACCGAAATTGTGGCTTCACAGGCTGAAACCTTTAACGGCAAAGGCAGTAAGGATATTTCTAAGCCGTATTACAACTATCTACCTAAGGGAACGGTTGATTACGGCTCGGCAAATTATGACACCATTAAGCGTGATGGCGAAACCCTAAAACTAATAACCCTTCGTTGCGGTAAAAAAATATATAAAGCCCGTTATGACAAACCGCCCAAACAAAAGGTCACGGTTGCAAAGCAATATGTCGGCACCCTGCCCGACCATAACGAAATTTCGGTTTCATCAGTCAAGCAAAACACCTCTCACACCGTTTTAACACTTGACTCTCTTTGGAAAGCTCCCTTTGATTTTAAGCTTAAAAACCAAAAATACAACAATGACTACACAGTTGACAGCATAACCTACAAGTATGTTGACATCAAATTTTGCTATGCTACAAAATTTAAAGGCAAAATTGAAATTCCAAAAAACAATCCCTTGTTTTCAAAGGCTAAAATCATTAAAAATAAGTATGACCATACCTTAAGGCTTTATCTTAAAAAGCAAGGGTCTTTTTACGGTTGGGATGCCTACTATAACTCTAAAAATCAACTTGTGTTTGAATTTTTACACCCTGCAAAAATAACCCTTTGCGACAATAAGTATGGCGCCGACTTGACAGGTGTTAAAATTTTAATAGACGTAGGCCACGGCGGTATAGACCCGGGCACTGCAAGAAGCCGTCTTCGCAAATACTGTGAGGCCACCCGCAATCTTTACCTTGCAAAAAAACTAAAGCAGGAACTTGAATCTATTGGCGCTACTGTTTATATGACACGTGAAACCGACGTTACCCGTTCTACTGATGATAAAACAAAGCAGTTAAGGAAGTTAAAACCCGATTACTGTATTGCCATTCATCACGACTCCAATGCTTCATCACGGCTTAACGGTATGGGAGCTTACTATTACTACCCCTTCTCTAAAAAGGCGGCTAAATATGTGCTTAACCACTCCTTTGATACGGGCCTTTATAAAGACAAAACATTCAAATGGCATTACTACTATATGTCACGTGTTTCGGTTTGTCCTGTAGTTTTAACCGAAAACGGATATTACTCCAACAAATACGATTATAAGAACATTATAAGCAATAAGGCAACCGACAAAAAAGCCAAAGCCATTGCCAAAGGTATTGTGGAATATTTTACATCTATACAGTAATTACTTGAACTTAAAAAAACTATGTTGTATAATAATATCAAACAATAGGAAAAGGGTGTTTTTATGAATTTTACCCCCATTGATAACAACAGCCTGGTTGAAGGCTTTTGTATAATTAAAAACGTTGATAAGAAAACCTCCTCTAAGGGTGACGCTTACCTTGATATGACCCTTGGCGACAACGACGGTGAAATTAATGCAAAGCTTTGGCGTTATGTTCCCGAAATTCACGGCGAGTATGAGGCTAACCAAATTATAAAGGTGCGTGGCACTATATCACAGTATAATGGTTCCGACCAATTACGAGTAGAGCGCATTCGCCCCTCTACACCCGAAGACAATATAAAAGCCGAGGATTTTGTAAAAACAGCTAGCTTTTCGGGCGAGGATATGTATAACGAGCTTTATAACATAGCCAACAACTTTAAGGATGCAGATTTAAAAACAATTGTTTGCGAAATTCTAAGTGATAACCGCTTAAAGCTTCTTTATTGGCCTGCCGCTTTTAAATTACACCACGCAATCCGTTCGGGTTTGCTTTTGCACACATTAAGCATTGTCCGCTTAGCACAGGGCGTATGCAAAATTTATCCCTTTGTGGATAGCGAGCTTTTAATTTCGGGTGCGATTTTGCACGACATTGCAAAGCTTCAAGAATTTGAGGTTGCCGACACTGGCCTTGCTACAGGCTATTCGGTAGAGGGTAATCTTTTAGGGCATCTTACAATGGGTGCTATGGTTATAGAAAAATATGCCGAAAAGCTCCAAATAAACAAAAAAACGGCAATGCTTTTGGAACATATGGTTTTATCCCACCATGGTGAGCCTGATTTTGGCGCCGCTGTAAGACCCGGCTTTATTGAAGCCGAGTTACTCAGTGAGCTTGACCTTATGGATTCCCGCATTTATGAAATGCACGAAGCCGTAACGGGCGCCGCTGCCGACGATTTTACAGGCAGACTTTGGGCTATGGACAACCGCAAATTATTTAACCATAATCGCACCGATTTAGACAAACAAATTAATTTATTTTAAGGAGAATTTTATTATGACTATTACAAAAGATATGCTTATTGGCGACGTATTAGATATTGACACAGGCTGTGCACAATACTTTTTCGAAATTGGTATGCACTGCTTAGGCTGTCCCGCTTCACGTGGTGAAACTATTGAGCAGGCTTGCCTTGTTCACGGCACCGACTGTGATGCATTAATTGCCAAATTAAACAACTACTTTGCTAATAAATAATGATTAATTTAAGCTTACGACTTAAAACCATTGCTTCCCTTGTGCCAGTCGGCGCAAGGGTTTGTGATATTGGCACCGACCACGCTTATTTACCGATTTTTCTTAAAAAAAGCGGTATTGCAACCAGTGTTATTGCCACCGACCTTAATGAAAAGCCTTTAGAAAACGCCAAAAGCAATATTGAAAATAGCGCTGTTAGCGCTATTTCACTCCGCCTATGTAACGGACTGTCAGCCGTTTCAGCTTTGGAAGTTGACACAGTAATTATTGCAGGTATGGGCGGTGAGGTTATTGTGGGTATTTTAAATGCTTGCCAGTGGGCAAAAACAGCCGATAAAACCTATATCCTACAGCCTACCACCTCGGCCGAAGTATTGCGTGAATTTTTATGCAAAAACGGCTTTGAAATAGTAGCTGAAACCCCCGTTGCCGAAAACGGCAAGTTATATTCGGTTATGACAGTAAAATTTACAGGTAATATTTGTGAATATCCCGAATACTTTTACTACGTTGGCAAAATCCCCACAACTAATGACGGTATTTTATACATTAAAAAGCAACAAAAAAGGGTTTTAGGCTGTATGACCGCCCTTGAAAATATACCCCAAAAGAAAACCGATTATTTGAAAAATAAGTCGGTTTATGACGGTATAACTAAAATTTTAACGGAGAACGATAATGGCATTTGACGGCGCATTCCTTTACAAAATGCTTTCAGAGCTTAAAAGCGCAATAGACAGTCACGTAGACAAAATATACCAGCCCTCACGAGATGAGCTGGTGTTTTTGTTGCGCAAAAAAGGCTTTCAAAAAAGGCTTTTAGTTAATGTGAAATCGGGCTTTTCAAGGGTACAATTTACCGAAAACAAGTACGAAAACCCTGCCGTGCCACCCATGTTTTGTATGCTGCTTCGTAAATATTTGTCTGCCGCACGACTTGTTGACATTTTGCAACCCGCAGTTGAAAGGGTGGCAGTTTTTGTTTTTTCGTCCACTAACGAAATGGGCGACATTACCGAAATTCGCCTAGTTTGTGAGCTTATCGGCAACAAAGCAAACGCTATTTTGGTTAATAGCGACGGTAAAATTATTGACGCTTTAAGACACAGCGACGTTGAAACTTCAGAACGTTTAATTCTCCCTGGTGCTAAATATCTTTTACCCACAAGACCCCAAAAATTAAACCCCCTAACCGCCCAAACCGATGAAATTTTAGAAAAAGCCAAAGAATCTACACTTTTATCGGTTGTAGATGGCTTTTCACCCCTTATATGCCGTGAAATAGAATATTCCGCTACACCCGAAGTACAACTCGGCGTTATTTTGCACGACCTTAAAGAAGCAGGCACCCCCACCCTTATTTATAATCCTGACGGTGAACCAATGGATTACACCTATACTGCAATTTCGCAATACGGTGCCACCTATGAAAACAAGGTTTTTGAAAATTTTTCCACCTTGCTAGACACCTTTTATACCCAAAAGGAAACTACACTTCGCATTAATGGTGCCGCAAAGGATATTTTAAAGCTTGTTTCAAACCTTAAAAACCGCACCGAGCGTAAAATGGCCATTCGTTTGCAGGAATTGGAAAAATGCCAAAACCGTGAACAGCTTCGTATTTACGGTGAACTTTTAAAAGCCAACCTTTACGCATTAAATCGTGGTCAATCCTTTGCAGAAGTGCCAAATTATTACAGCGAAAATTTGGAAATGGTACGAATTCCGCTTGATGTGTCATTATCCCCTTCCGATAATGCTAACAAATATTTTAAAGAATATAAAAAGACCTATACTGCCGAGCAAACCCTAAAAAAACTTACCGAAATCGACAAGCAAGAACTTATCTATTTTGATTCGGTGCTTGACAGTATTGAACGTTCAACCACCCTTGCTGACATTACCCAAATTCGTGAAGAATTGGCCGAGTCAGGTTATATTAAGCAAACTACCAACCGCAAAAAAAGCAACCAAACCGCAAACCAATTTAAAGAATATACTTCGCAAGAGGGGTATAAAATTTTAGTGGGCAAAAACAACAAGCAAAACGATTATCTTACAACCGTTTTAGCAAACAAATACGATTTATGGTTCCACGTTAAAAACATTGCCGGTAGCCACGTTTTAGTTTTATGCGGCGGTAACCAAGTTAGTGACGAAACTATAATACAAGCCGCCACTCTCGCAGCTTACAACTCTAAGGCGGCAAATTCTTCAAAAGTGGCGGTGGACTACACCCCCGTAAAATTTGTTAAAAAACCAAACGGTGCCAAAGCAGGTATGGTAATTTACACAACCAACAAAACAGTTTACGTCACCCCGAAGGGAGAGTTTTAAAATGAATATTGGTGTATCAACCGCTTCCCTTTACCCCACCCCGACCGAAGAAGCCCTTGAAATTATAGGCAAAAACGGTGTCAAAACAACCGAAATTTTCTTTAATGCCGAAAGTGAACTAAAACCCGCCTTTGTAGATATGTTGCTTGATATAAAGCAAGAATACGGCATAAACGTTGTTTCAATACACCCCACAATGTCCCTTGCGGAGCCTTTTATGATTTTTTCGGAATACGACCGTCGTTTTAACGAATCGCTTTATAAGTTTGCCCGTTATTCCGAAATAGCGGCTCAGCTTGGTGCTAAATACATAATCCTGCACGGCGACAAACCCCACGGCAAACTAAGTGATGAAGAATATTGCGACCGTTTTATGCTTTTAAACCAACAAACCAAGAAAAACGGTGTTACAGTCTTGCAAGAAAACGTTGCCAACTTCCGTTCGGGCGATGCCGAATTTTTACGCACTATGCGTAATATTTTGGGGCAAGAAGTAGAATTTTGCTTCGACCTT
>JAZORK010000203.1:0-18680 GCA_045656485.1 Acutalibacteraceae bacterium
GACCGTACTGCGTTTTAGGTAGTCCTCTTCCCTTTTCGGTTGACCGCCATTGTGAATAATATAGGGTTTACCTTCACGGTTACGCTTATCCGACACAATACCTATATGCTTTTGGTTATTAAAAATTACTATATCACCAGGTTGCCATTCGCTGATTTTTTCAACGTCGGTAGTAAGCGAAACAGCATACTCTGAGAAGAAAATGTTAAGGTTTTTAACCCTGCGAAAATCTATATTGGTATCGGGTTTGTTTATACGGGAATAGGCTTCACTGCGAGTGGCAATATCATTATCCACCATATCTTTAAGTGAATAACCCGCATTTTTAAAAGCACGCCACACAACGTCGGTGCAAACCCCTATATCATCAGGTGGGTAGCCACCGTCAATATACTTACCGTCATACTTAGGGTGATTTTTAGCATCCTTACGGGCACCGTGCATAATATCGGTATAATCATCAGTGCCGTTATTGTTAAAATCGACCTTACTTTTCACTGTTTCAATATTAAAATCTTTAGCAGTATAATGTCTTTTGGGGGCTATATTAAAAAAATCCAATGTAATCCACAGCGCAAACAAAAAAATTGCAAGTATAATAATGTACTTTAACGCTTTTTTCATTTTAATCCCCCTTATAATCTATTTATATTCTAAATTTTAACACAACTGCACTAAAGTCACAAGTTACAGTCTTGTAATGCAAAAATTATATTACTGACCTTAAAAAAACCTCCCCGAAGGCAAGCTTCGGGGAGGTTTTTTTATTTTTACTTAATCGCTTTAAATTTTAAAATTAGCCAGCGATGGTGGTGTACATAAAGTACTTATAACCAAGAGGATTGCAGAAGAAGCCTTCTACGCTGTCATCGATCATAAATACGTCGGTGTAGTAGTAGAGAGGAACAACGCAACCTGTAGACATTAAGATGTCTTCAGCCATGTGCATCATCTTGTAACGCTTAACGTTGTCGGTTTCGCCCTTAATCTTAGCGATAAGAACGTCATAGGTTTCAGCCCATGTGCCATCTTCAACCTTAACGTCATAGCCAAGGCTTGTTAAGTCAAGGTCATACATCTTTAATGTAGCGTGAGCGCCCTTACCGAATTGAATATCGTTGTTACCGGAAACGGTAGTCCACATATCTAAGAAGCAGATAGGATCGTTGTAGTCAGCTAACCAACCGTTACGAGCAACTGAATATTCGCCGTTCTTACGGGTGTTAAGGAAGGTATTCCATTCTTGGTTTTCTAAGTTCATTGTAATACCAACAGCTGATAAAGCACCTGCTAAGTATTCACCAATAGCCTTGTGGCCGTCATCGGTGTTGTAGAGGTATGTGATAGCGGGGAAGTTTGTGAACTTTGTGCCATCATACTTGTAGTACTTCTTAAGAACTTCTACAGCAGCAGTAAAGTTTTCTTTAACTGCAGCATAATCGTAGTAACCGTCGAACTTGTCACTAGAACCTGCATTCTTGTAGAATTCATTACCATCAGTATCGGTCATACCCATAGCAACGAATGAAGAAGCGGGAACTTGACCTGCTTGACCAATTTCGTCACAGATGTATTGACGGTCGAATAATAAACCGATAGCAGCACGGATTTCAGCCTGAGCTTTTTCAGCTTCAACGCCTGTTAACTTGCTGTCCTTAGGTAAAATGCTTTCGTTAACATTCCAGTTAACATAGTAAGTACCGATTTGACCTACAACCTTGTATTCATCAGGATAATTCTTAGCAAGGTTAGCCATTTCGTTTGTAGGAACGCTGTCAATCATTAACCAGTCGCTCTTTTCGAAGTTGGTTAACATATTGTTAGCATCATCAGAAAGGTAGCACTTTAAGGTTTCTAATGTAACAGAATCAGCATCAACATAGTTGGGGTTCTTCTTCAATGTGATAAGGCTATCGTGTTCCCAAGATTCCATTGTGTAAGCACCGTTACAAATGTAGGTTGCGGGATCAGTTGCCCAAGCTTCGTTTTTAACAACGTCTTCACGAACAGGGAAATAGGTGGGGAATGCTAATAATTCGTTCCAGTAAGCAACTGCATTGTTAAGAGTAACCTTTAAGGTTTTTGCGTCAACTGCTTCAACTGCTAATTTAGCATCGGGGTTAACGAATTTTTCACCGGAATCATCGGTTTCCCACATTTCAGCATAACCCTTAACTACGTCGAACATGTAGTTGTAGTCAGCAGAAAGAGCAGGAGAAGCTGCACGGTTCCAAGCGAATACGAAGTCAGTGGCGGTAACGTCTTTACCGTCAGACCACTTTAAGCCGTCACGTAAGGTGTAGGTATAGGTAACAGTGCCGTCGTCATTAGCAACGCCTTCTACCAATTCCTTAACAGCGTCAGCAACGATAACTAACTTACCATCTTTGTCTTGAGCCCATTTAGCAAGACCCGAGAATAAGTGAGATACCATTGTAGCACCGTCAACGGCTGAGTTGAGTGCGGGGTCTAATGTGTCAGGTTCAGATGCTAAGCAAACAGATAATTCTGCTGTGTTAGCCTTTTCCTTGTTGCCGCAAGCAACTAAGGTAAGACACATAACGAGTACCAACGCAAGTGCAAGGATTTTTTTCATATTTTTTCTTCCTTTCGTTGCAGACCTTATTAGGTCCACTAATGTTTATTACAATACACACGGCAATGCAAAAATGCCATCTACCGTGAGCATATTGCCAAAATTAATTTGCCTTAGTTAATTTCACCAATACGGTGACAAGCCACAAAGTGACCCTTTTCCACCTCTTTAAATTCGGGCATTTCGGCAGCGCATTGCTCGGTAGCGTAAGGGCAACGTGTGCGGAAAGGACAACCCGAAGGTGCATTCAAGGGGCTTGGAATATCCCCTTCAAGCATAATGCGCTTGTTTGCACGTGCAATTTTGGGGTCGGGTATCGGCACAGCCGATAAAAGTGACTTTGAATAAGGATGCAAAGGACGTTCATAAATAGTCTTAGCATCGGCCAATTCTACCATTTTACCGAGATACATAACGGCAATACGGTCGGAAATATGGCGAACAACCAAAAGGTCGTGTGCTATAAAGAGATATGCAAGACCTAATTTTGCCTGCAAATCGTCAAACATATTTATAACCTGTGCTTGGATAGAAACGTCAAGCGCTGAAACAGGCTCGTCACAAACAATAAAGTCGGGGTTAACGGCTAAAGCGCGGGCAATGTTGATACGTTGACGCTGACCGCCCGAAAATTCGTGCGCATAGCGTGCGGCGTGCTCACTATTAAGACCAACGTGACCCATAAGTTCTAAAATACGTTCCTGACGTTCTGCCTTGTCAGAACATAACTTATGCACATCTAAAGGCTCACCGATAATATCGGCAACGGTCATACGGGGGTTAAGTGAAGAATAGGGGTCTTGGAAAACCATTGTAGCTTTTTTGCGGAATTCTTGAATATCCTGCTTGGTTACAATTTGCTTACCCTTATACCAGATTTCACCTGAGGTAGGCTTATATAGATTCAAAACTGTACGACCAACTGTGGTTTTACCGCAGCCCGATTCACCAACAAGACCTAAGGTTTCACCCTTATTAATTGTAAATGAAACACCGTCAACCGCCTTTAATGGCTTTGTTTTGAAAGCGCCCATACTAATATTAAAATACTGCTTTAGGTCCTTTACTTCAAGCAAAGGTGCATTATTCATTTCGCTCACTTGCCGTCACCTCCCTCTAAAGTAATGGTGCCGTTTTCAATACCTTTTTTAACATTCATCCAACAAGAAGCCATGTGGTCGTCGTTAATTTGCATACGCTCACAACGTTCTTGCAAACAAATTTTCATTGCGGCATCACAACGGGGAGCAAAGGGACAACCCTTAGGCATATTTAAAAGGTCAATAGGTGTACCCGTAATAGGCTGTAATTGTGTACCTGCTGTATCTGCAGTAGGAATAGAACGCATAAGACCCTTTGTGTATTCGTGGCAGGGGTTGTAGAAAATTTCATCGGCAGTACCCTGTTCACAAATAGAGCCTGCATACATAACTATAACCTCGTCACAAAGTTGTGCTACAACACCAAGGTCGTGAGTAATCATAATAATTGCCATACCAAGCTCTTGCTGGAGTGACTTCATAAGCTCTAAAATTTGGGCTTGAATAGTAACGTCCAAAGCGGTGGTCGGCTCGTCAGCTATAAGAATATCAGGTTCACAAGCCAAAGCCATAGCAATCATAATACGTTGGCGCATACCGCCCGAAAATTCATACGGATATTGTTGCATACGCTTTTCGGGTTCGTTAATGTTAACTAATTTTAACATTTCTACCGCACGGTCATAAGCCTGTTTTTTGTCACGGTCGGTATGAAGAATAATTGCTTCCATCAACTGATGACCTATAGTATAGGTAGGATTAAGAGATGTCATCGGATCTTGGAAGATAATAGAAATTTTGTTACCGCGAACGGTTTTCATAACCTTTTCGCCTGCACCTACAAGCTCTTGTCCGTCAAGCTTGATAGAGCCCGAAACGACCTTACCAGTTGATGCCAAAATTTGCATAATTGAGTATGCAGTTACCGATTTACCTGAACCGGATTCACCAACAATACCCAAAACTTTATTACGGTCGAGATTAAAGGAAACACCGTTAACGGCTTTAACCTCACCTGCATCTGTAAAGAAGGAGGTATGCAGGTCTTTTACTTCTAATAAAGGCATTGTCATACGCCCCTTTCTTAATTGTTTAATTTAGGGTCAAATGCATCGCGCAAGCCGTCACCCAAAAGGTTTAAGGAAAGAACGATGATACTGATTACGATAGCGGGAATAACCAAACCGTAGGAATAAGACTGAATACCGTTCAAAGCATCTGAAGCCAACGAACCCAAAGAAGGCATTGGAGCATTAACACCAAGACCTAAGAAGCTTAAATAGCTTTCGGTAAAGATAGCGCTTGGGATTTGTAAAGCGGTAGAAATAAATACTACACCAATACTGTTAGGGATAAGGTGTTTTGCAATAATCCACTTACCACGAGCACCTGTAGCGCGAGCCGCTAAAACGTATTCCTGTTCTTTTAAAGAGAGTATCTGGCCACGAACCTGACGAGCCATTGAAACCCAATAAAGAAGTGCAAACACTATAAACAAGCTAATCATATTAGCGCCAAGTTTTTCAAGCACGGTGCCTTCAAGTATTGCTTTAAGACCTGTGCCGAGCATAGCAGACAACAAGATAACCATAAGCATATCGGGAAGTGAATAAATAACGTCAACCAAACGCATTATAACGGTATCAATTTTACCGCCGCAATAACCTGCAAGCGAGCCCATTACCAAGCCAATAACCAAAACTATAAGACTTGCAAAAAAACCAACTGCCAAGGAAATGCGAGTACCGTAAACCACACGTATAAAGTAGTCACGACCTGCTGAGTCGGTGCCGAAAACGTGTGGGAAAACCTTTTCGCCTGCATCTATTTGGGCTTGTTCGGTTCTGCCGTATTCAAAGGGTGCTAAGTTAGCATAAGAAGCATCCACCGGCTCACCGGGTTTAATACCCAACTGTGTATCGTAAGCATAAGGCCAAAACATTGGGATAAAAATTGCCGATAAGGTAATTAAAACTACCAAAAAGAAGCTAACGGTAGCAACCTTATTTTTAAGTAAGCGCTTAACACCATCCTTAAAGAATGTGGTGGATTCACGCATTTGAACTAAATATTCCTTTTCGTCCTCGGTTGCAGGAGTAAAGGCATCTAAATTTGTGTGAAGAGTAAATTTCTTTTGATTTTCCACTTTACCCTACCCCCTATTCAAGATTAATACGTGGGTCAACAACCTTATATAATATGTCGCTAACCATATTCATAATAACAATCAAAGCCGCCAATACAATGGTAGTACCCATAATCATTGGGTAGTCACGGTCGGTAATACTGCTAACAAAGGTACGGCCAATACCGGGAACAGCAAAAATTTGCTCAACCACCAAAGAGCCTGTAACAATATACGCTAGCATAGGACCAAAGTATGTAATAACAGGGATAAGAGCATTCTTTAATGCGTGGCCGAAAATAATTTTTCTGCCCGATACACCCTTTGCTTTAGCGGTGCGGATGTAGTCCTGACCCAATACGTCAAGCATTGAAGAACGTGTTAAACGGGTAATATTAGCCATTGGGGACAAAGACAAGGTTATAATAGGAAGAATTAAACCGCCTTCTGCATTGCCGTTTGCAGGTAACAATCGCCAAGTAACCGCAAACAGTATTAGCAACAGCGTACCCATTATAAAGGAAGGCATTGAAATGCAAGCCGTTGTAAATACCATTACAATACGGTCAATAAGCTTATTACGTCTAAGCGCCGCAACCGAGCCTAAAACAACACCGATTATAAGGGCAATAGCCGCCGCAAAAACACCAAGCTTAGCCGATGTTTTAAGACCGTCAGAAATTACGTCAATAACATCACGGCCACGGTTTTTAAGAGACGGGCCAAAATCAAACTTAGTTACAATATCCTTTAAATATGTACCATATTGCTGGAGCAATGGCTTGTCTAACCCATACTTTGCTTCAAGCGCCGCCTGTGCTGCAGGGGTTATTGCCTTTTCACTTGCAAATGGACCACCGGGTACTGCACGGGATACGAAAAAGGTAATGGTAATAACAATCCATACCGTAAGTATCGCTAACGCAGTCCTTTTTAAAACGTATAATAAAGTTTTGGAATTCATCCTATCTGTCCTTTCTTTAAAACAACCTCATCCCAAAGGGATAATATGACATAAGCCAAGAAGCATTATAATTTTAGATTAATTCATTATAACACAAAGTTTTCACGATTTCAACACATAAAAGCGTTAAAGTTATGCTTTTTTTATACAATTTAATTATAAAACCTTTATACAAAACATAAAAAATTATAAAATTTTCGCACTTTTTGCTAAAATCAATACAAGTTTATCAAAATTAAAAGGGAGCCGTTTTAGCTCCCTTTATTAGATATTTTCAATTTTAATTAAAGACGTATTACCTGAGGTGCCGCTTGTATCGCCACCTGTAATAATAATTTTGTCATCCTTTTCCAAACTCAAATCCTTTTCAGCAATTTGCTTTGCGATATAAAACAAAACATCGGTCGAGGCAAAATGCTCACACATAGCAGGAATAACACCCCACGAAAGCGCAAGTCTGCGCCAGGTACGTTCGTTTGTTGTAAGACCCAAAATCGGCACAGGCGGACGGAAACGTGATACCATTCGGGCAGTCTTACCCGAAAGTGAACAAGCCACAATAGCCTTTGCATTAAGGTCAATTGCCATTCCGCAAGTAGAATGAGAAATAGCATCAACCGAATTTCTGATTTCAAATGCCGCATTATGAAAACGCTTATTATAATGTATATTACTTTCGGTTGTTTCGGCAATTTCCGCCATTGCTTTAACCGCTTCAATGGGGTATTTACCCGCCGCAGTCTCGCCCGAAAGCATAATAGCACTAGTGCCATCATAAACCGCATTGGCAACGTCGGATATTTCGGCTCTGGTAGGACGTGGGTTAGAAATCATAGATTCAAGCATTTCGGTTGCGGTAATAACCCTTTTACCAAGCAAACGACACTTTGTTATCAACTTTTTCTGAATTGCAGGCAACATTTTGAAGGGTATCTCAACACCCATATCCCCACGGGCTATCATAATACCGTCACACTCTTCGCAAATTTCTTCAATATTATCAACGCCCGACTGATTTTCAATTTTAGCAATAAGCTCAATATCGTCGGCATTAAGCTCTTTAAGATATTCGTGAACGTCGATAAGGTCTTGTTTGCGGGATACAAACGAACAGGCAATATAATCCACTTGGTTGCTTATGCCAAAAGCAATATCCTTTTTATCCTGCTCGGAAAGATATTCCTGCTTCATAACTTTACCTGGGAAGCTCATACTCTTACGGTCGGAAAGTTCGCCACCGATAACTACCTTACATTCAATGTTTGTACTGTCAATATTTTCAACTCGGAAGGTTAAAAGACCGTTGTTAAGCAAAATAGTATCGCCAACCGAAAGCTCACTCGGTAAATTTTTATAACTTACCGAAACCTTGGTTTCGTCACCAATAACATCTTCGGTAGTAAAGGTGAATTTATCTCCGTCATTCAAGGTAATTTTATGATTGCGGAAGGTTTTTATTCTATATTCAGGGCCTTTAGTATCAAGCAAAATTGCAATAGGCATATTAAGGTCGGCACGAACCTTTTTAATAAGGTCAATTCTTCTTTGGTGGTCTTCATAAACACCATGCGAAAAATTAAGCCTTGCAACGTTCATACCCGCCTTGCAAAGACCTACTAGAATTTGCTCGGTTTCACTTGCAGGACCTATTGTGCAAACAATTTTTGTTTTACGCATGTTACCCCTCCAAAAACACAATTCAAGTTAAAAATATCAATTTACTTTACTAAATAATGTTATCATAAATTTTAAAAAAATTCAAGCCACGCTTAAACTTATACAACCCCAAAAAGTTCCAAAATTATCTTGCCGGCCAACAATAAAAGCACAACCAAAATTACAGGCCGTACGATTTTAGAGCCATTTTTAAGAGCCAACCCCGCGCCGATATACTGCCCTGCTATTGCAAATCCAGCCGCAAGCAAACCAACAGGAATAAGCACCTTACCTGCCATTAGGGAAGTGGCAAGCGCCCCCAAATTAGATGCCAAATTAACTAGCTTAACGTTACCCGATGCAGTACGAACATCTATTTTAGCAAGATAACAAAACACAAGCAGTAAAAAGGTGCCGGTCCCTGGGCCGTAAAAACCATCATAGCTACCAATTATTAAAGAAGCAGACCAAACAATCGCACGTCTTTGCCACTCACCCATCTCTCCACGATTTTCGGGCAATTGCTTTTTCTTTAAAATAATCACCGCAATTATAGGCAACACAATCAAAAGCAACAGCTTTAAATATTTTTCATCAACAATGAGTTGTAACCGTGTGCCCAAATGTGCGCCAAGAAGCGCCAAAGCAATAGACGGAACGCCCAAAAGCCAATCAACACAACCGTTTTTAACATATCGCAATGTTGATGCCACCGTGCCAATGCAGGACGAAAGCTTGTTAGTGCCGAGTGCCAAATGCACAGGGAAACCTGCCAATAAATAGCACGGCACCGAAATAATACCACCGCCGCCACCAATAGCATCCATAAAGGAAGCACAAAAAACTCCTAAACAGAGTAGCACCACTACTAGAAGCGGAAACCCAAAAAAGTCCATAATTTCTCCTAAAAACATTTTGATTAGTTTGATTATAGCATAAATGTAAAGATTAGTGAAGAATAAAAAACATCCCCGAAATAAGTTCGGGGATGCTAAAGCTATGTATTCCTTATTTAATATTTACATCAAACCCATACCCCAAATAACAGCAAGTGCAGTAAGTGTTACAAGGGTGTCAATAGTAATGCCATAAAACATTGGCGCTAAGCCTGCTTTTTTAAAATCGGTAATACTGGTAGAAAGACCGATTGCCGCCAAAGCGGTCACCATTAAAAATTTACTTGCAGTTTTTAAAACACCGCCTACCGCCACAGGAATAAAACCAACACTATTAAGAATAGCAAGTGCCAAAAATCCGCAAATAAACCAAGGGATTATTTTCACAAGGTTTACTTTTTTGCCTTGGTTTTTTGCCTTTAATTCCTTTTGCTTAATGCGTGTGCCTATGAATGCAAAAACAAGCACAGTAGGGATAATTGCAATAGTGCGAGTAAGCTTAACCATCGTAGCAAAATCGCCTGCAATTTCCGAAAAGGCATAGCCCGAAGCCACAACACTTGCGGTATCGTTAACCGAGGTTCCTGCCCATATACCGTAGGCAATATCGCTCATACCAAGTAGTTTACCCATAATAGGATAAAGCGCCACCATTACCATATCAAAAATAAAGGTCGAAGACATCGCAAAGGCAATATCCTTATCTTCGGCATCAATTACAGGCGAAACAGCCGCAATAGCCGAGCCACCGCAAATGCCTGTACCAGCCGAAATAAGATTGCTAAGTTTCCAGTTAAGACCAAAAATTTTGCGAATAAAATAACCGCCGCCAAAGCACATTGCAAAGGTAAAAATCATTACAAAAAAGGTCTTTTGACCTACTTCCATAATTGTTTTAACCGAAAGTGAGGCACCTAAAAGTATAATCGCAACCTTTAAAATTCTTTTAGACGTAAATTTTAAAGCGGGTTTTATCCAATCGGGATGAAAAAAGCTGTTAATAATTGTGCCCATAAACAAGGCAATAATTGATGCACCTAAAATCCCACCTGGGATTATTTCTTCCAAAAATACCGAAACTCCCGCAACGGCGAAGCATATAGCCACACCTAACAAAAACAAATAACTTTCCTTCTTTTTTAAAATCATAACAAACCCCTTAAAATTGTTTTATAGCAAAAAGGCAAAATTTAGCAATCTTCACCACCAAATATTTAACCCAGTTTGAAAATCCCTTTATCAAGCCCTTCAATAATTGTAGCAATCGCATCTTCGTTATTGCTGACTGTTATATAATCGGCAACCGATTTTACTTCATCAACTGCATTTGCCACCGCAAAGCCAAGCCCTGCCGCCTTTATCATAGAAATATCGTTGTTATAATCCCCCACGGCAATGGTTTTCTTAGGATCAATACCTAACATATCCGCCATTTTTAAAAGTATATTACCCTTACTCGCCGCTTTCGGTAACAATTCATACAAAATTATCGCCGAGCGCACAAAATTAAACTCTTTTGACTTTGGATGCGCGTGTAAAAGTTCTATTAACTTAAAGATTTGCTCTTGCGACATATCGGCAAAAACGATTTTCATAATATTGTCTTTTAAATTATCAATAGGGCAGGTTTTATAGGGCAATCCCGTAATGCTTCTGAAAAGTTCCATAGCTTTATTATCCTTATAAAAATACACACCGTCATCGGTGCTGTATTGTATGCCCATTTGTGGCATTTTTTGTTCCACGTATTTTATAAGTTCGATTGCTTCAAGCGGTAAAGTTTCTTTGAAAAGGTATTTTCGGGTTACACCGTCAAAAATACCACCGCCGTTAATACAGCCAAAAGGAGCATTAGGTTTTATAATGTTAAACACTTCGCCCGAAGATTCCGGCACACGGCCTGTAATAAAGGTGAAAAGACCGCCCTGCGATTTAAAATATTCAATAGCATCTAAATTACGTTTCGACACCGCCTTGTCACTTCTGAAAAGAGTACCGTCAAGGTCAGTGCAAAATAATACGCCTTCAAATTTTTTCATTTAGTCCAATTCCCTTTTTATTTTACATTTTGTCAATTTAATATATCATAAATTTAAAACCTTTTCAATCAAAAGTAAAATAATAAATATCAAAAATGAGTTTATCAAAAAACAAAAAATGAAAGCGTCACTTTTGTGATGCTTTCATTTTATCTAGTCGCACCGATTTAGATATCGGCGTAAAGCAATTTGCTGAATTTTGATTTATTTATCTGTTTTCGGTATTTTTTCCTATCCGACCGCTCAGCAAGAGAATTTTAAATCATTTAAATAAGTGGGATATTCCCCAAAATTCTTTCCGGAACTGTCTCCAAACAATAGGCAAGGGTACAAAATCCATACTCTTTTGGCAAGTGCCGAAAAGCTTCTCCCCAATGAGTATTACGAAAACGTGGTGTATGAGCATCAGAAGCGATGCAATTTGCCCAGCCTTTTTTCAATAAAAGATCCGCACAATAAAAATCATCTTCTCCAAACACACCCATAAGACTGTCCCGATTTATCTGAAGACCATAACCTTTCTTCTGCCACTGTTTTGCCATTTCAGGACAGCGCTTCACTGCCTGATACCTCTCCGGATGGGCAATAACCGGTGTAAATCCGACAGCAACACAACGATCCAACAGCCAATCAAAATAATCCTGTTCCTCATTAAATCCGAATTCCACAAGAAAGTAATTGGAATTTGGATAAGTCCAAACCTTCCCTTTTTGTAACAATTCGGGAAGTTCATCAGTAGCCATAATCTCCATAGATTTTTCCAAAGCAATATCAATATGCTCATACTTCAATGCTGATGACAGCGCCTTAAAAGCATCATTAAGAGCCTCAAGGGAAGTGCTGCTTCCATGCTTATAATGTGGAGTTGCTACAATTTTTCGGATACCGCACTGTGCCGCCAGCGTTGCCATTTCCACGGCATCCTCCATACTCATAGCGCCGTCGTCTACTCCCGGCAAAATATGACTGTGCAAATCAATAATCATGAAGTTCTCCTTCTAAATCGGAACAAAATGCGCAACAAAAGAGGTCTGAATGGGAACAATACCCGCCATATCCAACTAATGAATCTGTATAAAATATTGTTGCAGGATACTTGCTTTCCTTTTCGGGTAAAAGACACCACCCGACCTAATATATTTTCTACAGATACAAAATCGTCATGATAACAATTATTATCACCGGTAGTTTGAAACATTCCTTTTTTTAATCGGGTGATTCTGTGAAGCAAATATCCGCAATCTGTTTTCAATAGTACGATATCACCTTTTTTCAAAAGACAACTTTCTACTTTGCGGACAATTACCTGATCCCTTCTATTCGCAAGAAATGGCCACATACTATTCCCGACGACGGTAAATTCCGCATCATACCCCTCTTGCAAAAGTTGGAATACTGCCCCAAACAGTTCTTCTGGTGGAATCAATGTCATTTCTTTGGATTTCATAACGGCAAATTCTCCAATGCCTGATTCAAAACTTCTATAGCAGATACATCTGGTGTGCATTCCAATCGAAGCACCGAAACAGTTTCCAAAAAGCCATCTAACAACGATAGCATAGTTTCAGTAGTTACTTTATCCCAATTTGGATAAATTGTGTGGTGCAAAAGTGAGATTGCATTTATAGGGGATACGCAATTTTTTGTGCCGCGTTCCAAAATTACCACCGCACGCAGCGGAACAAAACGGTTTAAATATTCTCCGCTTGTACCGCACCAAGGTGTGCCAAAGCCTAACCATTGTCCACTCTCTTGGTAGCAAGCCGCCCGATCACCATTGAGAATCAGTGCATTTTTATAATCTCGCCACAAACGTGCATGGGTGGTTTTTCCTACACCGGAATCGGCACAAATTAAAATCCCTCTACCATCCACTTCCAACAATACGCCGTGAAAAGTAATCACATTCTTATGCAAGAAAGCATAATAAATCAAAAAGGTCAAGGATTCAAAAGCCCCCATACCTATCGTACAAGAGTTATCTTGAGTTAAGGTGATTTTCGACCAATCTGCCGACACTGCAAATTGCAGCTGTATTGTTTTGGATACAGCATCCGTCTGCTGCCACACGACTGTTCCGTCAGCAAGGCGATATATCGCTCTACACACCTGAGCTCCTATAGTTTCCCATATAGGTTTGTCTTGCGGTATAATAGGCTGACAATCATAATTCACAATCAGGTCCGGTGTACCGCTTTCTATTCGAAACGAATCCAACTTCCAGCTCCAAAACGGCCACAATGAATTAAGGGGGAAATCTTGAAATAAAACTGTTACAGGACCAAACCGACATAACATTTCCATACTCAGCTCCACGTTGGGTCAACACTTGGCGAAAAAATCGAACCTTTATAATTATTCGGTTTTTGAGGCATTGAAGCCATAACTCTAGCGATTACTTCTTGCATATCTGCTTCCGCAATCGCTCGGTCTTCTGCCGACATATCCTCCGGCTGATAATGAATTTCAAAAGTAATATTTCTATCGCAACTATCACCTATAGCATATAATTCTGCGTAACCTTTGCCGTAGGTATTATAATAAAACGGCTTTACATTTTGGGCAAACGCCCAACAAACATCCGCCACAGCCCTACTGCTACAGATAGGGACCCAAAACATTTTCGGACTATTATATTCTCGTTTTATAAAAGATCCCCTCCTTTTAGGGTTGATAAGTATTTCGTAATTTGACATATATATTCCGGTCTTCCCTGCAAGTTGCCGCATTCCGCCATTCGAACACCAGGGCAGATTTGACACAAATGCACGTGTGGGCAGGAAGCACATTCGGAATCGACTTGAGGTAAATGAACGGTGTATGGCCATTCTTCCCAAGCTTTTGCAAAACCAAGGCTAACCGCATCGGTAGAAAAGCTCTCCAACATTTGGCATCCCAAAAGTTTTCCGCTATAAGTAATAGTCACATCGTTCATGCCACCATTACAACCAAGAATCGTATATTTTGTTGCTTTGTCGCATTCAGGCTGAGTGTCAGCAAGACATATTTTCACTTTATCAATCAACTCCGGTGGTAACATCTCACGAAAACGGTTACGCATTCGGTTAATTGTTAAATCCACCGTCTGTTCCGGGGTCAAACGGCATTCTTCCACCGGCATACAACCACCGCGAACGCTTTTAAAAACTTTAGTGGAGTGGGTCACCGTTAGACCAAATTCTTCTTTTACCAGACTTTCTATAGCATCTATATCTTTATAATTTTCCTGCACCAACGTAGTGCGGAACTCCAAAGCCGACGGAAGTGTTTTCAATGCGCGAGCACCCGCCAACGCCCGATCGAATCCATCCGCACAACCACTTATCAGCCGATAGGTCTCGTTAGAAGCACCGTATAAAGTAATTCCGATACGGTGAGGCGGATACTGACGTAACGTTTGCATAATCTCATCTGTTATCAGTGTAGCATTGGTATAAAGGGTGATAATAAAACCCATGCGGTAAATACTGCTGTATATTTCCGAAAAATCCTTACGAAGAAATGGCTCACCGCCGGTTATCAATATATTTAATGTACCCGCATCAAAAAGCTGCTGTGCTAGCTCTATCCATTGTTTTGCAGATAGTTCTTCCTCGGACAAGCTAACGTTTTCCCCATCACCGTGGCGAAACATACACATTTTACATTTCAAATTGCATCTGAGCGTCAATTCCAACGTCGCATTGAGCGGATAACGAGCAGGCATCATATCAATCTTCTTCATATACTCTTACCATAGAATTATGTAACAGCATTTTTAAGAAATTTTCCACATCACTCTTTGCTTTCTCTTGTGTTACGTCGAATTCTTCTGTCAAAAGATTTGTCAGGGTGCCTACACTTTGAGGCTGCGCCAAGGCATCCCACAGAAAAGAGGCAACAGGATTAAGTGTAATACATCCGTTAAAATTTGCTACGTTGTCACCTACGGATATCAAGACGTCATTACCGGCAACTTGACGATGTACGAACCCATCTATCATTCGGTAATAAATTTCTCTTTCACACATATTCCTTTCCTCCCTTCGTCAAAAATCTTCTATAACTTGTTTTAAATGCTCTTTTTCTATTAAGTCAACTTTAAGATTTTGAATCAAATACACCTGCTGACAAATCGACAGTACAGATGGTCTATGAGTTGTCAAAATACAAGTGCGACCTTTACGGTCTTTCATAATATTTTCCAAAAGAGTATGTTCTATTTTTACATCTAGTGCGCTTGTGGCTTCATCAAGAAGCAATATCGGTGCATCGGACAATAGCGCGCGGGCAATAGATATTCTTTGGATTTGCCCTTTGGATAGCTTATCTCCGCTTTCACCAACCCGTGCATTCAATCCGCCAGGCAAAGCGCTGACAAAATCATACGCACAGGCTGTTTTCAAGGCATCTTCAAGCATAACGTCGGTTGCATTCGGGTTTATAATTCTCAGATTCTCTGCAATCGTACCGGAAAACAACGTATTGTCTTGAGGCACGTAAGAAAACAATCTACGCGTAGACGGAGATGCATTCAAATCCGGTGCCGACTCTTCCCCTGATAATTTAATACTTCCGCCTTGAACAGGCATCATTCCCAGCAACAGCCGCAACAGAGTGGTTTTACCGCAACCGGAAGGCCCTACTATTGCAACAATCTCTCCTGCTTCAGCCTGAAAATCTGCACCTTGAAAAACATTTTTTCCCGATTTGTAGGAAAAATTCAAATCCCTTACCTTAACGCTAATCCTTCCGTGTTGTAAAAGACTCTCCACCTGACTCATATCACCGATTTCTTCAGCAGGAAGTTGAGTAATCTCCATTATTCTTCCGGCGGCAGTAGCTGCCGTAACAGCAGAAGGCACAAGTGATACCAACGCACTGAACGCACCTGCTAAGCCTCCTGACAACTGCAAAAACAGCATCATTTCGCCAAATGTGATGTAATTCCCCCACAACCGATACGCACTCCACAAAAAGCACACACCACTGATCACCATTCCCACAAACGACATAAAAGAAGAAGTGATAACTGAAAAACGGTTATGTTCCAGTACAGCGTCCTTTTGCTTTTGTTGAATATTTGTCAGTTTATCGCAGTAGGCATCCACCGCATAAAAAGCTTTAATAAACCTAATATTGCGAAATGCCTCCGTATGAAAAGAAGTCGTTTCCGAGCCGATCTGCCTCATTTTTTTACTATATTTACGAATCCGCTTTATCAAAAATCCAGATAGTAATAAGGTAATCGGAGCACTTGCCAACGCCAACAGCGCCAAGGTTTTATCAAACCAAAACAAAATCGCAAAAATTACAATAAACTGCAAAGAATTGACTACCAACGACGGTCCCCAACTCATAATGCTACCCGCAATCATATCTGTATCTCGGCTACTGCGAGCCAACAGGTCGCCGGAATGAAATTCCGACAGCGGTTCCCATTGTGCCAACAAGATTTTTTGAAAAACGTTAGCCCGCAATCCTTGACTCACACGGAGCTGTACCTTTGCAGATATTCTAGAGGTAATTGCTTTAATTACAATAGCGATTAGCTGCATCGCTACGTAAATTACCGCCGTCTGCACTGCACGACCGTTTTGATATCCTGTTACAATATCAATAATATCCTTACTTATCACGCTGGCACCAAGAGTAACTACCACCCCTAATATGCCCAAAAAAATGTACCAGCCGATCGCCCACCAATACTGTCTGCTATAACCGCCGATCCAGCGCAATTCATATAAAATTTGTGTAGCTGTCCCGTCTTTTATTTTTTGAATCAGCTTTTTTATCACTGAATTATCTCCTGTTTATTACTATTCTACTGTTTTATTCTAACTTTCAGCCTCACTACTGTTTCCATATTCGCCGTATTTACTGTAACCATATTTGCCATAGCCACCATACTTACCATAGCTATACTTACCATAGCTATACTTACCATAGCTATACTTACCATAGCTATACTTACCATAGCCCTGAGATATATGTTCTGCACCGTTAATAACATACCCCAACAGCTTATTTTCAAAGCTACACAAGTTTTCAACAGAGTCCACAATTTGACGAATGGGAATTTGATCCTGTTGAACCACATATAAAATACCGTTTGCATATTGCTGATACAACGAAACATCTGAAAACCGATCGCATGGCGGAGTATCAATGATGACAATATCTGCCCGATCAGAAAAAAACTCAATCATCTTTTTCATAGTAGATGAATCAATACAAACCGTAGGTTTTACATCACAAACCGAGATCATCACAAGCGTTAAATTTCCACCGCGTCGTCGACAAATCACCGTTTCCAGCGAAGCTTCTCTACGCAATACACGCTCTAAATGAAATTCTTTATTTTTGTATCCATAACGGCGATATAAAGTGGGTTTTCTCAGGTCACCATCCACCAAAACCACTTTTTTCCCCCAATGAACAAAAGTTTCCGCCAAATTTTGACTTAGCATACTTTTGCCTTCGCTAGGAGCAGTACTGGTAACTAAAATAACCTTTTTTTCCAAGCCTTCAGTAGCATCCTCCAGCTTTCTGGCAATGCCACGGATACTCTCACGAAACATTCCCTGCTCATGAGTTGCACTAACTTTCGCAGGACCTTCTGTTAAATCTCGCTTGGTCTGCATAAGCGGAACCACACCAAAACATTGCACGTTTAAATATTCTTCCAAATCGGATGGTTTGAAAACCGTACGCTTGAACATGGCATAAAGCACCATTGCACCAATGCTAAGCATCAATCCCAAAAAAGCACCCAAAGCAACTCCCTTAATCCTATTCGGTATATTGTCAGGAGTTTGTGAAATTACAGGACCTTCTATGATCTCTGTTTTCATATCTCCAACCACATACCTTGCAGAATCATAATATACCGCCATCAGAGCTTCCAACAGCTTCCCCGCTTTTTTTGGATTACTGCTATAAGTAGATATCACAAAAATATTCGACCCTTCAATACTGTTGGCATGAATACTTCCGTCAATGGTATCTGTACCCAAATATTCTTTTATATCATCAAGAAGTAAATCGCTATTTATCAAATAGGAAAAAGTAGCATCCAACTGCTCTGCCAAATCTTGATCATAATACACTGCATAAAGTGAGTTTGTATCGCTAAGAGTACCTTTGTTAATTACGTGAACAGAAAACGTACAATAAGCTTTATAACTCGGAGTGTAGGTTTTTTGTTGCACAAACACCACAGTAGCCGCACAAAAAACAATCGCCAACAACACAATAAGCCAAAACCGTTTTAATATTTGCAAAACCTTTTGAATAAGCTTCAATATATCAATTTGCGTAACTTCGTCTTTTTTTTGCTCTGCAGCCTGTTGCATACTCACACTCCTCCTTTTTACAGTTTTACT
>JAZORK010000204.1:0-5869 GCA_045656485.1 Acutalibacteraceae bacterium
AATTGATATTTCACAAGTTTCTAAGTCATCCAACAGTTTTGACGTATCGGCAAAATTGCCCGACGGTGTTCGTTTGCTTGATAATATTGAACATTTTACAGTTAAATTTAATGTTTCAAATTATTTGCAAAAATCAGTTAATGTATCTAAATTTGAATTTAGCAACTTAGGTAAAAATTTATCAGCAAATGCTACCAAAATTAATAACATTAAAGTTTTCGGTCCTAGAAGAGCAATTTATAATCTTAAAGAAAAAGAGGTTTACGCTGTGTTGGATTTAACCAATAAAAAGCAGGGTGAACACACTGTACCGGTTTTAATTTGCTTTAAGGATAACGATGATATTTGGGCAATGGGAAGTTATGATACTTCGGTTACAATTAAGTAAAATAAAGGGCTGAAATACAGCCCTTTATTTTTAAAATTAACAAACTTAAAATTTTTCCGTATTATATAACGGAGGGATTTTATGAAACCGATTATTTTTATAATAATTTTTGTTTTTGCAATTTTTGGTTTAAGCGAATTTTTACATATTTTAAAGCTATATTTTATTTTCCCAAAACGTAAAATGTATTCCCATCTTGTGATAAATTTGCAAAACAACACCGCCGAAAAACAGTTATTATATGCTTATGAGCAGTACACCTGGCACGGAGAAGGTTACGCTGATTTTTTGGTCTTTAATTGCGATAATTTAAGTGACGAAGTTTATGAGCGCTGCAGGGTAATTGCAAATAAGTATGGATTAAAATATCCCGAAAGAATTTGATTTTATAGAAAGGATAAATTAATGGAAAATTTTACAGCTGATGTTGAAAAAATAACCTTTCGTAATGAATCAAATTATTATACTGTTGCAGTTTTAAAGGCGGGTAGCGAAAAGATTACTGCCGTAGGCACAATGCCTTTTTTAAACGAGGGTGATACTGCCGAATTTTTTGGTGAATTTATTGTTCATCAAACCTATGGCGAACAGTTTAAGGTAGAAAGCTTCGAACGCAAAGCGCCGCAAAATACTGCCGCTATTTTAAAGTATTTATCCTCAGGCTCTATAAAGGGCGTAGGTCCCTCAACTGCGGGACGAATTGTAGAAAAATTTGGTGAAGATAGCCTTAATATTATAGCGGAAAATCCTACCGCACTTGCTACAATTAAGGGCATTTCTTTGCAAAAGGCTATGGCTATAAGCGAAGAATACCACAAACAATACGGTATACGGGATATAATGCTTTTACTTGCAAAGTTTAATATTACCCCCGACCGCTGTGTTTCTATTTATAAAAAATACGGTGGCAATTCTATTGAATTGATACGCCAAAACCCGTATATTTTATGTGGTGAGGGGATAGATTTCAGCTTCGAATTGGTGGAGGATATTGCTACCGATTTTTGCTTTGATATGTCGAGTGAAGAACGCATTTGCGCAGGTATAGAATACGTTTTGCGCAAAAATTTATATAACGGCCACACCTGTTTACCGAGAAATAAGTTTGTAACTGTTGCATGCAGGCTTCTTTCATGTAAAGAATCGGTGGTTGAAATTTGTTGTGATAAATTAATTGAAACTTTTGCACTTGCGAGTGAAAGTATTGATGGGGTAGAGTATTTGTCTATTCCTACATATTACAATGCCGAACAACATATTGCAGCGCGACTTTTTTCGGTAAAGCGTTTTATAAATTCGGCAGTTACTGTGGACGAGCTTGAAATTGAAAATGTTGAAAATAAATTAGGCATTAAGTTTGAAAATTTACAACGTCAGGCTATTTTTGAAGCCTTTGAAAGTGGTATTTTGATATTAACCGGTGGTCCCGGAACGGGTAAAACCACAACTCTTAACGCCATTATTAATCTTTTTGAAAATAGGGATTTAAAGATTGAACTTGCCGCCCCTACGGGTAGAGCTGCAAAGCGTATAACCGAGCTTACCGGTAGAGATGCTAAAACCATTCACCGTTTATTAGAGGTTGAGTGGGGAGACGGTGATGTTCAAAAATTTTGCCGTAATGAGAAAAATCCACTTGATTGCGATGTTATAATTATTGATGAAGCTTCTATGATAGATGCTATTCTTTTTGATAATTTACTTAAAGCTTTGCGCCTTTCGTGTAGAATTATTTTGGTCGGCGATTCCGACCAGTTGCCAAGTATTGGGGCAGGTAATATTTTAAACGATATTTTGGAAGCCGATATTTTTCCGTCTATAAGGTTAAATAAGGTTTTCCGTCAAGCAAGGGAAAGTCAAATTGTAAATAATGCTCATGCTATTGTCAAGGGTGAAGAGGCTGATTTCTCTAATAAAAATTCCGACTGCTTCTTTTTACAGCGGGGTGATAAATATCAAACTGTAGAAACAGTTTTAGAACTTTTTTGTGAACGGCTACCTTCGGCTTATAATTTAAACCCTGTTACTGATATTCAGCTTTTGTGTCCTTCTAGAATGCTTGATACAGGTACAGTTAATTTTAACAACCTTTTGCAAGAAAGGCTTAACCCACGTAAAGCAGGTCAACCTCAGCTTTCCTATAAGGGTGTTTATTTAAGAATTAATGATAAGGTAATGCAAGTTAAGAATAATTACGATTTGCAATACATTAAGGATAATGGCGAATACGGCACAGGCGTTTTTAACGGCGACGTTGGCTTTATTACCGATATTGATATCCGTGGCGGTATTGTTAAGGTAAGATATGATGACAAGGTTGCCACATATTTTTCTGAAGACTTAAGTCAGCTTGAATTAGCTTATGCCATTACCGTACATAAAAGTCAAGGTAGTGAATATCCATGTGTTGTGATTCCGCTTAGTGATGTTCCCTCTAAGCTTATGTACCGTAATCTTTTGTACACAGCAGTTACTAGGGCTAAAAAACTACTTATTATGGTTGGTAGTAAGGATATTTGGTCAAATATGGCACAAAATGACCGAAAGACACTTCGTTATACGTTATTACAACATTTTTTAAAGGAAAACCTTAGTGATGAAAGCTTTTAATGTTTTAATAAACACATTTTTTCCTAATAAGTGTATTTCTTGCGGCGAAATTATTGAGCGTGAAGAATTTTTGTGTGAATACTGTCTAGAAATGATAGAAAATACCGATTTGCTTAAAATTTGTGTAGGTTGTGGTCTTCCTAAAAAAGAGTGCCAATGTAAACTTAAAGTGTTTCATTATGCAGGTGTGATAGCGCCCTTTGAAAATGACGGCAAGGCACAGTCGGCAATGTATCGCTATAAATTTAAAAAAGTTTTAACTGCTTCAGAGTATTTTGCAAATGAGATGGCAAAATCGATTAAAATGGTGTATAATGATATTGCTTTTGATGCGATTACTTATGTACCAATGCACCCCATAAAGCAATTAAGACGTGGCTTTAATCAATCGGAAGTTTTAGCCGGGCGGTTATCTGAACTTTTAAATTTAAAGCTTTATAACTCTTTGCTGAAGGCAAAATACCAACGGACAAGCCAACATAATTTGGATTTTAAAGAGCGTTTCAAAAGCGTAAAGGGAATATTTAGTTGTAATTATGATGTTACAGGCAAAACAATTTTGCTTGTTGATGATATTAAGACCACTGGCGCAACCTTGGACGAATGCGCAAAGCAGTTGCTTTTATCGGGTGCTGATAATGTTTACTGCGTTTGCGGTCTTATAACAAAATCAAAGAAAGGTAAAAAATAAATGGCTATTGATATTGGAATAGATTTAGGGTCTTCTAAAACCGTAATATTTTCAAGCTCTAAGGTTGTGCTTGAGCTTCCTAATGTGGTAACAGTAGATAGTGAAAGCTGGGAAGTTATTTATACCGGCGAAAAAGCAAAGCAAACCATTGGTAGAACACCCGATAGTATGGAAAGTGTTTTTCCGATAGAGCACGGCGTTATTTCGGACTATGATTTAACCGAATATATGCTTAAGGAATATATGCAAATAGCGTTTGGTAATAAGGTTTTGAGACCACGTATTATGGCAACATTACCTGCCGGCCTTGCCGAACTGCAACACCATTCACTTTCAAACGTGCTTGAAGCTGCAGGTGGACGTAATATAACCGTTATTGAAAGCCCGTTAGCAATCGCCTTTGGCTTGGGGCTTGATTTTTCAAAACCGCACGGCACACTTATTGTGGATATTGGCGCAGGCACTACCGATGTTGCGGTAATTTCTATGGGTGCTATTTCAACCTGTAATTCATTCAATACAGCTTCTTTTGATATTGATGCACAAATTATGCGCTATGTAAGAAAGGAATTTAATATTGAAATTGGCAGACTTACCGCTGAGGAGATTAAAATAAAGGTAGGAACCGCTGTTGAACGCAATATTGAAATTGCGGTTATTGCCAAGGGTAAAAATGCCCTTACAGGCTTGCCTGAAAGGTTTGAAATCACTTCTACCGAAGTTTACGAAGCTATTAAAGACGTTTTAGATACAATTTGTAACGGAATAAGAGAAGTGCTTAATAAAACCGACCCTGATTTAGTGGCGGATATTATGAATGACGGTTTGTATCTTGCGGGCGGCGGTTCTAAGTTATTGGGCTTCCCTCAAAGGATAGAGGAGTATTTAGGTGTTAAGGTACATCACCTTGACGACCCTGCACATAGTGTTGTAAAGGGTGCCGCAGTGGCGCTTAAAAAGACCGAACTTATAAAAAATATTGATTATCAAATGCGAACAATTAAAGAACTTGAGATTGAGTAAGGTGAAAATTATGTTAAATGAAAAAATGCTACAACTTGGTGAAAATCGTTCAGTAATACGTGAAATTTTTGAATACGGCAACAAAAGACGTGCCGAAATCGGTGCTGAAAATGTTTTTGATTTTAGCCTTGGCAACCCAAGTATTCCAGCGCCTAAGGCTGTAAACGATGCTATGGTTAAGCTTTTAACTGAAACTGACCCTGTAAAGCTTCATGGTTATACCTCAGCACAGGGTGCACCCGACGTTAGAAAAACTATTGCCGAGAGTATAAATAACCGCTTTGGTGTTGAAGCTGACCCTAATTTAATTTATATGACCTGTGGTGCGGCGGCTTCACTTACAATTTGTCTTAATGCACTTTGTAATAATGGTGACGAGGTTATCGCATTGGCGCCATTTTTCCCTGAATACCGTGTTTTTGTAGAAAAGGCGGGTGCAAAGCTTGTTGTGGCAAAATGCCGTGAAAGCGATTTTCAAATTGATTTTGATGTCTTAGAAAACGCTATTACCGAAAATACAAAGGCAATTATCGTAAACTCGCCCAACAACCCCACCGGTGTTGTTTTATCACAGCAAACTATTGAGCAGTTGGCTGCACTTTTAAATAAAAAACAGGCAGAATACGGTAATAATATTTTCATCATTTGTGACGAGCCTTATAGAGAGCTTGCTTACGGTGTAGAAGTGCCTTATATACCTAAGTTTTACGATAACACCATTGTTTGCTATTCTTACAGTAAATCACTCTCACTTCCTGGTGAACGTATTGGTTATATCTTTGTAGCTCCAAATGTGGTTAATAAAAATAAGGTTTATGCCGCAATTTGTGGTGCGGGTAGAGCACTCGGCTTTGTTTGTGCGCCAAGCCTTTTGCAGTTTACTGTTAAGGACTGTGTCGACCTTACAAGCGATGTTTCGGTTTATAAAAAGAACCGTGACCTGCTTTATAATGCCCTTACCGAATACGGTTATACAGCCGCTAAACCTGATGGTGCTTTCTATTTGTTTATAAAATCACCTGAAGCCGATGCCAAAGCATTTTGTGAAAGAGCTAAAAAGTACGAGCTTTTGTTGGTGCCTAGTGATTCATTCGGGTTTACAGGCTTTGTTCGTATATGCTACTGTGTTTCTACTGAACAAATTGAAAAATCATTAC
>JAZORK010000205.1:0-2125 GCA_045656485.1 Acutalibacteraceae bacterium
CTCTTTTTACCGGCAGTAAGCTTAGAAACCGATGTTTTAGGCGGATTAATTGTGTAATATAAATTCTTTGTACCGCTGTAATCACCCATAAAGGTTACTTTGATTTTATACTTGCCAACCTTTTTACTGCTAGTAGGGCGAGTGTACTTATAATCTTCACCGTAAGTAAGTTTATTACCCTTAGAATCGTACACCTTTACGCTTGGCTTTTTAGTTTTGCCGTTGTAGGTATATGTAGTGGTAGAAAGGTATACCTTTGATACTTTATAGATGCTCTTAGTCTTTACAATGCCACATTCTTCGCATTCGTAATATTTTTTACCGTTTTGGCTCGTTGTGGCTTTAACTGTTCTATAATGGTTATAAATATGCTCAGTTTCTCTTGTAGCACCACATTCATTACAAGTTGTGTCACAGTTAGTATAATATTCGTGACCTTCCACTTCACGTATTGCTTGGCATACGTTACAAGTGGTATCACAAGCATTATCGTAAGTGTGTTCTTCTAAATTTTCTACAAAACCGCAAATTGCACATTCATGCCAATGGTTATTATCATCAGCAAAGTATAAAGCGTAAAGTTTATGGTTTGATGCCTGACGGATTTCATTACAAATATTACAAGTTGTATCGCAAGCATTGTCGTAAACGTGGTCTGCAACTTCACGTACTTGGTTGCATATATTACAGCTGGTATCACAATCATTATCATAAACGTGATTACCTGTTGCGTTAATTACTGTGTTAGTATTACGCTTATTACCGCAAACTGTACATTCTTCGTGTTTGCTGCCGTTTACACCACAGTTTTCTGCTTTGTCAATAATCCACTTGTAGCTGTGGGTAATTGTTCTAGTTTTACCACACACGTTACAGGCGGTGTCACATGCGTTATCGTAGGTATGTTTACCTGTTGCATTAATTACTGTGTTAGTGTTACGCTTATTACCGCAAACTGTACATTCTTCGTGTTTGCTGCCGTTTACACCACAGTTTTCTGCTTTGTCAATAATCCATTTGTAGTTGTGAGTGATAGTTCTAGTTTTACCGCATACGTTACAGGCGGTGTCACAAGCATTATCATAAACGTGAGTAGGCACGGTGCGGGTTTGATTACAAACATTGCAAGTTGTATCACAGGCGTTATCGTAGATATGTTTACCTGTTGCGTTAATTACTGTGTTAGTATTACGCTTATTACCGCAAACTGTACATTCTTCGTGTTTGCTACCGTTTACACCACAGTTTGCGTTTTTGTCAATAATCCACTTATAGCTGTGGGTGATACTTCTTTTTGCACCACATATGTTACAGGTGGTATCGCATGCATTGTCATAAACGTGTGCGGGTACAGTGCGTGTTTGATTACAAACGTTACAAGTCGCATCACAAGCGTTATCGTATTTATGACCAACGGGGTCGCCTTCTGTTAATCCACAAATTTTACATTTTGCACTCTCTGTACAAGTTGCTGTAGTCATACTAGCTGCCGTTTTACCGGTGTAATAGTAGTAACCACAATCACATTTATTATAATATTTGTGTGGGTGAGCAGATTCGTAGTTGGTTCCGTATTTATGGCTCCCTGTAGTAGTAATATAATACTCCGGACTCCAATATTCTTTTCCATCTACTTTTGCATAAAATTTAAAGTAATATTTTGTAGCGTGGCGTAAAGTAATATTAAGCTCGGTATTCATATTATAGTAAGGATACATTACGCTTGAACCTACATAATTTTTACTCGGAGTTTCGTATTTATACCAACCTTTCTCATAAGTAGAATCACTTCTTCTAATTTTTATACCTATTTTTGATACTGAAGCACTTGAAGGTTTATCTACTCTACCCCAAACAATCGCATTTGTATCAGTAATAGTGTTTTTATTAGGTTGTGAAATAATAGTTACTGTCGCAGTAGGAGTGGTAGGGGTAGAATTGTTTACGGTATCATAATTCCGTGCGTGAAATACCTTGAATTTTGATTTGGCATATTTTTGTTTATCCGGATATCCGCTTGTTGTTGTATAGTCGCGATTATATTTTACATCGTTTGCTTTTAGATAATTACTAGTGTATGCATAAAAGCCATTAGAACACGGTCCTAAATATATTGCCGCATGAT
>JAZORK010000206.1:0-28973 GCA_045656485.1 Acutalibacteraceae bacterium
ATAAGATTTCCAACCGTCACTGCTTTTGCAAACAGCATTTATGCTAAGAGTTTCAACCGCTTCATTGTAGGTGCTGTAGAAGGCAAAGGCTTCGTTTTTGCCGTCGCCGTTTATATCCTTTTGCACCACGGCCGAATGGTATTCGCCCATTTGTGGATATTCAAATTCATAGTTCCTGCCTGCGCTTTCGGTAATAGCGTTGGCTATTTGTTTAAGGTCACCTGAAAGAGCCGGCGGAGACAAAAGCTCGGCAATATCGGTTGTGAAAAAATCACATCCGCACATAGTAAAAATCATAGCAAAAACTACTACTGCCAATAAAACTTTTCTAAGCAAAAATACCACTCCCTTCGGTACATAGATATTCATTGTAGATTATAACATATATATTTCAAAAAATAAAGATATTTATTATTAAAAAATTATTAAATAATAAAATTTTTACCTTTTCTTGACATATCCTCTTTCAGATGTTAAAATAAATTGAATAATGCCTTATTATATTAGGTTTTAACTTTGTTTTGTGTTGTTTGGCGACTGCATTAACTCAAAGTGACGATATTCCGGGAGGTAAACGCACGGCTCCCGTCTTTTAAGAAAAATCCGTGTTTAATTATATAGGAGGTGCATTTCAATGCAACCATACATCATTATGGGTGTCGTTGCAGTAGTACTTGCCGTTTTAGGCTTTATACTTGGCTGGGCATTTCGCCGCAAATCAGCCGAAGCCACAATAGGCTCTGCCGAAGACGAAGCAAGACGCATCTTAAACGACGCCATGAAAACTGCTGAACAAAAGAAAAAAGAAGCTTTATTAGAAGCAAAAGAAGAAATCCACACCATGCGTCAGGAAACCGAAAAGGACCTGCGCGAACGCCGTTCTGAAGTACAACGCCAAGAGCACAGACTTCAACAAAAGGAAGAAACTCTTGACCGCAAGATAGACAATTTCGAAGCAAAAGAAGAAAAATTGGCTATCCGCACTAAAGAAATTGATGCCAAACTTGAAGAATGTGACCGCTTAAAGCAAAGCCAAATGGATTTGCTTGAAAAAATTTCCGGCTTTACAAAGGAACAGGCAAAGACCCACCTTTTACAGCTTTTGGATGATGAACTTACCCACCAAAAAGCCGTAAAGATTTTAGAGTACAAGAACCAAACCAACGATGAATGCGACCGCATCGCTAAAGAAATTATCGGTCACGCTATTCAACGTTGCGCTGCCGACCATTCGGCTGACTTAACCGTTTCGGTTGTGGCATTACCCAACGACGAAATGAAGGGTAGAATTATCGGCCGTGAAGGTAGAAACATCAGAGCTCTTGAAACCGCAACAGGTGTTGACCTTATTATTGACGACACACCCGAAGCTATTACCCTTTCAAGCTTTGACCCCGTAAGACGCGAAATTGCCCGTGTTTCACTTGAAAAGCTCATTCTTGACGGACGTATTCACCCCGCAAGAATTGAAGAAACCGTTGCAAAAGCCACAAGCGAAGTTAACACCACCATTAAAGAAACAGGCGAACGTGCCGTTATTGATGCAGGTGTTGCTAATATCCACCCCGAGCTTGTTAAGCTTCTCGGTAAGCTTCGTTACCGCACAAGCTTTGGTCAAAACGTGCTTAACCACTCACTTGAAGTTTGCCACCTTTCAGGTTTACTCGCTGCCGAGCTTGGCGCCGACGTTACCTTAGCAAAGCGTGCAGGCTTACTTCACGATATTGGTAAAGCGCTCGACCACGAACAAGAAGGTACCCACATTCAACTCGGTGTTGACGTGGCTAAAAAATACCGTGAAAGCGAAACCGTTGTTCACGCAATCCACGCTCACCACGGCGAAGTTGAAGCCAAAACACTTATCGCTTGTATAGTTCAAGCAGCCGATGCTATCTCAGCAGCCCGTCCGGGCGCAAGACGTGAAAATATTGAAAACTATATCAAACGTCTTGAAAAGTTGGAGGAAATCGCCAATTCCTTTAACGGTGTCGAAGGCTCATTTGCAATTCAAGCCGGCCGTGAGGTTCGCATTATCGTTAAACCCGAAGTTGTGTCCGAAGACCAAATGGTGCTTATGTCACATCAAATTGCCGAACGTATCGAAAACGAACTCGAATACCCCGGTCAAATCAAGGTTAACGTTATCCGCGAAAGCCGTGCCGTTGACTACGCAAAATAAACTAAAAACACTAAACCCTTGCAGGATTTATCCCGCAAGGGTTTTTTATTTTATAACAAAAATTTTTACAATGTATTTTTATTTATTTGCCCTGTATTCCAAAATACCAAATACACCTAAAAAAACAAAACCAATTGCCAAAAACAATGTTCCTATCCATTTGAGCATGCTTTGACCGGCAAAACCTAACACAATAAAAGCAAATATTGCTGCCAAACCAACAACAATTTGAAAAATTGATGCAATTAATTTCCATTTATTTTTCATTTTTTCTTTTTCCTTTCGTGTCCCAAAGGACATATTACTCAACACAGTTTTAAGAAATGAAAGCACTAACATTCTTCAATAAAAGGATAGGAAACCGTTTTAAATCCGCCTTTTGTTGTGATGCACAGCTTATTCATTTCAATATCATTTATACTGATTTCATTCGATATACTTCCCGATATTGTAACCACAAATATATATTTAATATCGTCTGTTATGTCAACTTGCTTCGTTTCACCGTTCAAAATAACAGTACCAACACGATTCAAAACATCGACATCAATTCTATTAATTGCTTGTCCCATCCGATCACATTCAGATAAATCACCTGCTAAATGGTGCTGTTCCATAAATTTTTCCTTGCCTTCAGAGGAAAGAACAATCCAATATGGAACAAGAGCCGCACGAAAACTCTTTTTTCTGGTTATCATTAAAGTATTCACAAATTTTCCCCCTTAAATTATTACTTATTTTCTTGAGAGCAAGCATACCGTCTCCACATGTTCGGTATGTGGGAACATATCAACAGGTTGGATTCTTCTAACCTTGTACCCTTTGCGTGTAAGGAATGACAAATCACGTGCCAAGGTTTCGGGGTTGCAGGAAACATAAACAACCCTTTTGGGCGCTAATTCCACTAAGCACCGCAAAAATTCAAGACTAGCCCCTGCTCTCGGTGGGTCCATTATTACAACGTCAAAATTCTCACCATTGCGGGCGGTTTCAACCATAAACTTGCCTGCATCGTCTTCGAAAAACTCAATGTTTGTAACTCCATTAAGCTCGGCATTTGCCTTAGCATCTTTGACCGCATCGGCGTTTAGTTCAACACCTACTACCTTGCCTGCCTTAGATGATGCAATAATACCGATAGTACCCGTTCCGCAATAGGCATCAAGCACCTTTTCTTCGCCTGTAAGTTCGGCAAAATCGAGCGCCTTGTTATACAAAACTTCGGTTTGTGTGGGGTTTATTTGATAAAAAGCCTTGGGCGAAATTCTAAAACGAAAACCGCATAAATCTTCTTCAATATACCCGCTACCGTAAAGCACACGACTTTGTTCACCTAAAATAAGGCTTGTGAATTTGTTGTTCACGTTCTGCACAATGGTAGTAATCTCAGGATGGCGACTAAGCAGCGCATTTACAAACTTCGATTCCTTTGGGAAATCCATTACCGAAGTTACAAGCACCACCATAATCTCGCCACTAGAAAAGCCACGTTTTATTAAAACATGGCGCAAAAATCCCTTCATTGTAACATCGTTAAAGGCACGAAGCTTGAAGCTTTTCAATAG
Source organism: Acutalibacteraceae bacterium (assembly GCA_045656485.1). Classification (GTDB taxonomy): domain Bacteria; phylum Bacillota; class Clostridia; order Oscillospirales; family Acutalibacteraceae; genus UBA737. The sequence continues at coordinate 3,745 of JAZORK010000206.1, forward strand.
TTTTCTAATAGTTACAATAATTTCATCGGCCTTTTGGTCTTCAATAAGGCAATTATCAACAGGAACAATATTGTGTGTTGACGACTGATAAACACCCGAGATAATCTCGCCCTTGCGCTCACCGAATGCCGCCTGCACCTTGTTGCGATAATGGTAAGGGTTATCCATACCTATAATCTCGTTTACGTGGTGGTATTTACCCAATAATTTTATAACCTTTACCTGCTTAAAGCTTAACTGCTTTTTGTAGGTTAAATTTTGTATCTGACACCCACCGCACTTTTTTCGGTGTGGGCATTTTAAATCCAATTCGTTCATTTTATCCTCTGATTAAAGTTCCCAAAAACTCTCGGGGTCTGTTATGTATCTAGCACGGTTTATATGTCCCTTGGTACAGTATCCGCTCGGTGCTAAGCATACCGAATAAAACATATTATCCGACAGCGAATCATTCAAAATATAGTTAGTTTCAAAACGTACAAGGTTTTTTGACATATATTCCTTATAATCATCGAAATTAAATTCTCCGCCGTTATAAGACGCCGTTGTATTTGGAATAAACTCTTTTCCTTCTATTATTCCTTGGCGAAACTCAGGTATAGAAACATAACTGCCGTTTTCGTACATAAGATATAATCGAAATGTTGGGTCAAGCATTACTCTCGCACCTGACGGCATTATACAATCAACTACAACATGGCAATCTCTAAAAGGTTCTTCGTAAGGCATACAGGTCACGTGCCTTGCTTTTATTCCGTTCATTCGCAACAGCTCTGCCAATATAAGCGATAAGCCTCTGCAATTGGTTTTTAATTCGTTTTTTTCACATACACGAATAATATTTTCCAAACTATGATTATTAGGCATCACAGCACAAGGAGTATGTTTAAAGTTATCACAAACAAAATCCAACAACGAAAAAACAATGTCATCCTCATTTTCAAATTCTTTATTGCAATAATCCAAATAATTGTATTTTGATAAGATTGGGGACGGTTTATTATTTAACACCATTTGTGTAGTACGCTTGGCTTTTATGGGGTTAGCATCATAGGTGCTGAATTTTCTTAAAACATCAATACGCTCTTCTTTGGGTACTTCCTTTATTACCTTTTGACTTCTCTTTTTTAAAAGGTAGTCTGCTATAAATACACTAACTAATCCACCTATAAAACCCCACAATAAAATTTTTAAAGACAAACTCATTTTAGTTTAACTCCTTTTGTTTTAAATTTATATCGCTGTTGTGCGGCAAAGCAACGCACAACATTCCACATGGCTAGTACGTGGGAATAAATCGCAAGGGGTGTATTCTATAAGTTTATACCCATTTTCGCCGAAGATTTTAATATCCCTTGCCAATGTTGCGCTATCGCACGAAACGTAGACCACTCTTTCAGGTTTAAAATGGTCGGCTATTGTTTCAATCACTTCGGCGGTGCAACCCTTTCGTGGTGGGTCAACTATTACAACATCGGCGGTAATGCCTTCGTTTGCTAATTGCCCTGCCGCTTCGGTTGCATCAGCACAAATAAATCGTGCATTATTAATTCCGTTATTTTGGGCGTTAAATTTGGCATCGCGAATAGCTTCGGGTACGATTTCAACACCGATTATATTTTTCGCCTTGCTTGCCATTGAAAGACCGATTGTACCCGCACCGCAGTATAAATCTATAATATTTTTACCCTCGGGCTTTGCATACTCACACGCCTTTTCGTAAAGCTTTTCGGCCATTGTGTGATTAACCTGATAGAACGAAAGCGCTGAAAGTCGCACCTTTACACCGCACAAAATATCGGTAATATAATCACTACCGTAAATGGTTTTGCAGGTTTCACCCAAGATAACGTTTGTGTCTTTTTTGTTGACGTTTATTTGCACACTTTTAAGGTTATCACCGCAAAGAGCAAGCAATTTTTCTACCAAAGAATCACTTTCAGGCAAGAAATCGCCGTTAACCACAAGACAAACCATAATTTCGTTTGTTTTTGCCGCTTTGCGAATGTAAATATGACGAAGAAAACCTTTGTTTTCGGCTTCGTTATAAATAGTTAAATCATTTTCCATAGCCCAAGCGGTCACAGCATCGGTAATTTGGGAAAAAATTTGAGGCTGTAACCGGCAGTCTTCACACGGGATTATGCGGTGTGAATGAAAGGCATAAAAACCTGCGTTATAGTCAAGTGAAATCGGATATTGCGCTTTGTTGCGGTAGCGGTCGGGCGAGTCTACAATAATAGGCTGTGGTTGTAAATCCACACCGCCAATTCGTTTAATATTTTCATAAACCTTTTTTTGCTTGAGTTCACATTCGGCATTATAGCTTATATGGCGAAAAACACAACCACCGCACTGATTAAACTGGGGGCAGTCGTTTTGGGTTCGGCTTATTGAAGGCTTTTCTAGTGACAAAAGCTTGCCGTAAGCATAACTTTTTTTAACCTTTAGGATTTTCACCTTTGCCCTGTCACCAACAGCTGTAAGTGGCACAAAAACCGCCATACCGTCGATTTTGCCAACACCACTACCTTCGGTTGTAACGTTAATAATATCTAAAATAAATTCATCGTTCTTTTTCATAATTCATCTTCTTTTAAAAAAGTTTTAATAATTATACCATAAGCATAAAAAAAATAAAAGCCTTTTACAAGGCTTTTATTTTTTAACCTATTTGCAAATCCTTAGGTTCGGCGATAACGATATTGTTATCCGCTAAAACCTTTGTGGCCTTTTCTATATCGGAAAGCTGCATAATCATATATGCCTTGCCGTCCTGATGGCCGAAGATTGAATACATATAATGAACGTTAATGTCATTGTTTGCGAAAACTTCTAAAAGGCAGGTTAACGCACCCGCTTTATCATCAATCGCAACTGCCAAAACAGGAGTTTCGGTAAAAATAAGGTTCTCCGCCTTTAAAACTTCTTCCGCCTTTGCATTGTCGGCAGTAATAAGTCTTAAAAGACCGTAATCGGCAGTTTCGGCAATATTAATTGCACGTAAATCCACCTTATTTTCGGACAAAAGTTTTGTTACGTCCAAAAGTGCGCCTGCCTTATTTTCTAAAAATATGGTAATTTGATTTATAGCCATAACACACACTCCTTAAATTTTACGCTTGTCGATAATTCTTACAGCTTTACCTTCGCTACGGGCGATAGTTTTAGGACTAACTAAACGAACCTTAGCATAAATACCAAGCATTGCCTTAAGTTCGGACACCAAATTCTTTTCCATTTCGGTAATTTTGCCGAGAGAGTCGGAGAAGATTTCGGGTGTCATTTCTACAAGAATTTCTAAAGTGTCGCTGTGGTTTACACGGTCAACAATAATTTGATAGTTTGCGGGGTAGCCGTTTTCTAAAAGCACCGCTTCAATTTGAGATGGGAATACGTTAACACCCTTAACTATTAGCATATCGTCGCTTCTACCCATCGGCTTGTGCATTTTAACAAGTGTACGACCGCAAGAGCATTTTTCACGGCTTAAAACTGTAATATCCTTTGTGCGATAACGTAAAAGTGGGAAGCCTTTTTTGGTGATAGAAGTAAACACCAATTCACCTTGACTGCCTTCGGGAAGTACTTCTAAGGTGTCGGGGTCGATAATCTCTGCAATAAAGTGGTCTTCGTTAATGTGCATACCGCTTTGCTCAGAACATTCGAAAGCAACACCGGGGCCGCTGGTTTCAGTAAGACCGTAAATATCGTAAGCCTTTATCCCTAGCTGCTTTTCAATATCACGGCGCATTTCTTCACTCCAGGCTTCAGCACCGAAGATACCTGCCTTTAGCTTAATTTGGTCTCGAAGTCCACGTTCGTGAATACTTTCTGCCAAATATTCAGCATAAGATGGAGTACAGCAAATAATAGTAGCACCAAGGTCGGTCATAAATTGTAACTGTCTATCGGTATTACCTGAAGACATAGGAAGTGTCAAGCAACCAACCTTATGGCTGCCGCCGTGCATACCGCTACCGCCTGTGAAAAGGCCGTAGCCGTAAGCCACCTGACAAACATCTTCATTGGTACCGCCTGCCGCAACAATAGCACGGGCACAGCAGTCTTCCCATAAATCAACGTCTTCTTGAGTATAGAAAGCCACAACACGCTTACCTGTAGTACCCGATGTTGAATGAATACGAACGCAATCCTTTAAGTCAGCGCCCAAAAGACCGTAAGGATAAGCATCACGAAGGTCATCCTTAGTTAAGAAGGGTAACTTATGTAAATCGTCGATACCCTTAATATCTTCGGGTGTTACGCCCTTTTCTTCCATTTTTTTGCGGTAGTAAGGCACATTTTCCCAAACGTGCTTTACCTGTTCTACAAGGCGTTCATTTTGAAGGGCAACCATCTCCGCGCGGGAGGCACACTCCATATCCTTTTGATAGTAATTAGCCATTATTTACACCCCAAATTCTCTACCCAAGGCGAAAGCCTTTTTGTTAAGTTCCAAGAATTTTGCAGGAACACTTTGCTCAATAGCAGTAAGCCATTCTTCTTCTGTAAAGTCGAAAAGCTTTGAAAGTCTACCCATAAGCACAATGTTAACCGCCTTAGAGTTACCTGCTTGTTCCGCCAAAGAAAGTGCATCAAAAGCATCTAATTTAAGACCTAAATCGCAAATTTTGCCTTCAAGATTTTCGGGGTATTCACAAGCCCCGATAATAACGGGCATGGGGTTTACTTGTTGGGTGTTGGTGATAATAACACCATCTTTTTTAAGGTATTCAGCCCAACGAGCCGCTTCCAACATTTCGAAAGAAACGATAACGTCAGCCTCACCCTTATCAATAACAGGGGAATATACCTTTTCGCCGTAGCGAACATAGGTTACAACACTACCGCCACGTTGGCTCATACCGTGTACTTCACTAACCTTAACGTCAAAGCCTTTGCCTAAAAGCAATTTACCTAAAAGCTTACTTGCAAGTAATGTACCCTGACCGCCTACGCCGACAATCATAATATTCTTTGTTTGCATTATTTATCCCCCTTTACTGCTTCGAAAACATCAAATTTACACATTTGTGAGCATACACCACAGCCTGTGCAAAGGGTATTATCAATTTTAACCTTGCCGTTTTCCATACTAACAGCAGGGCAACCGATTTGCATACACATTTTACAGCCTACGCACTTGTCGGTATTGGTTTTAATTGGTCCTGCGTGCTTAACGTATTTAAGTAGCGCACAAGGACGGCGAGAAATAATAACCGAAGGTTCGTCTTTTGCTAATTCTTCTTTAATAACGGTGTTACATTCAGCTAAATTATAGGGGTCAACCACACGAACACTGTTAATGCCCACACTCTTACAAAGGGCTTCAAGGTTAATTTTAGCAGCAGGGTCACCCTTTAAGTTATAACCTGTGGTGGGGTTTTGTTGGTGGCCTGTCATACCTGTAATAGAGTTATCAAGAATAATTACAGTAGAGTTCGAATTGTTATAAGCAATGTTAATAAGGCCTGTAACACCCGAATGCATAAATGTAGAGTCACCGATAACCGCAACTGTGTTACCATCGGTTTTACCTTCGTTTGCCTTGTTAAAGCCGTGAAGACCCGAAATAGAAGCACCCATACAAATAGTGGTGTCAATAGCGTTAAGGGGTGCTACTGCGCCTAAGGTATAACAACCAATGTCACCCATAACGGTTAACTTATTTTTCTTTAAGGTATAGAAGAGACCACGGTGTGGACAACCTGCACACATAACAGGCGGACGCATTGGGATGTTTTCATCTAATGCAAGACCGCTTGGTACTGCTTCGCCCAATTTTTCGGCAACCATATTTTGCGAAAATTCACCAATAAGGCCGAAAATTTCTTTACCGCTTACCTTAACGCCAATGTTGTTACAATGGCTTTCAATAATGCCGTCAAGTTCTTCAACAACGATAACCTTTTCTACCGAAGCGGCAAAATCTTTAATTTTATTTATGGGTAATGGGTTAATCATACCAAGTTTTAATACGGGGTATTTGTCGCCGCAAACCTCTTTAACATACTGATAACTTGTAGAAGAAGTAATAATACCAACTGTGTTATCACTACCCTCTTCCACACGGTTGAAAGATGCAGTTTCAGCATATTCGGTTAAAGCCACGGTACGAGCTTCAACAATGGGGTGACGCTTTTTAGCGTTACCGGGCATCATTATGTATTTTGCGCCATCTTTAACGTATTCCTTTTGTTCAGGAAGAACTCTTTCATTTTCTTCCACAACGCTTTGTGAGTGTGCCACACGGGTGCACATCTTTAAGAATACGGGAGTGTCAAACTTTTCGGAAATTTCGTAAGCTTCCTTTACAAATGCAATAGATTCAGCCGAATCGGAAGGTTCGAGCATCGGAATCTTAGAAGCTATGGCATAATGGCGTGAATCCTGCTCGTTTTGAGAGGAGTGCATACCTGGGCCATCAGCAACACCGATAATAAGACCTGCATTAACACCTGTGTAAGCAATTGTAAAAAGTGGGTCAGCCGCAACGTTAACACCAACGTGCTTCATACCACAAAAGCTTCTTTTACCTGCAACACACGCACCGAAGGCTGTTTCCATAGCAACCTTTTCGTTTGGTGCCCATTCGGCATAAATTTCCGCATATTTTGCGGCATATTCAGTAATTTCGGTACTGGGTGTACCGGGATAACTTGAAACAAAGGAGCATCCCGCTTCGTAAAGACCACGGGCAACTGCCTCGTTACCGAGCATAAGTTTTTTCATTTTCACACCTCAAAATTAATTAAATATAAGAGTATAATAATATATTATATTACAAATTGTCGAATAAAGCAATTATTTTTACGGACGTTTTAAAGTTAAATTAAGCACTAAAGCCAAAACAGCTAGAACTAAAAGCAAAATAAATGGTGCCACAAAACCGCCAAATGTACCAATTAAGCTACTGCAAGCAGTTGCCATAAATGAAGCGCAGATTAAATTACAGTTCATAACGCTAAAGTTAGTGGCAAAATGCTTTTGTCCGTAAAATGCCGATACAAATGCGCTAACCATTGTAGGTCAAGAGCCATAAGAAAGACCTGTAAGGCAAAGACCTATAATGCATATTGCAACCGAGCCTGTTACAACAGCCAAAAGGGTTGTAGCAGCCGCCACAATGGTTAAAATTGTAGCAATAAGCATTGTCTTTTTTCTGCCCAAAGCATCAAACATTGCGCCTGTAATTATTCTGCCTAAGCCGTTGCAAACCGCCAACACACCAACAAGGCTTGTAGCAAGTGCCACACCGCTGCCTACCGAAAGTGCTAAATCACGTGCAAAACTTATAACCGAGTTACCCACAGCCGTTGCAAAGGCTAAAAGCAGGAAGGCACGCCAAAATGAAAAGCGTTTTAGCATTTCTTTTGTTGAAAAATCCTTTTGTTCAAAATCTTCGGTGCTGTTATTACCCTTCTTTTTAGGTTGAGGCAACGAAACATCGGCATCAGGCCGTTTTAAAAACAAACTAACAAAACCTAAAACTACAAAAAGTGCAACACCTAAAACAATATATGTACCACGTCTATTAAGGCTTGTTTCAAAAAGCGAATTTGCAAGATTACCTAAAATTAGTGAACTTGCGCCAAAGCCCATCATAAGAGCACCTGTGCAAAGGCCCTTTTTATCGGGGAACCAGGAACTAACGGTAGAAATTATTACATTATAAGCAATACCAATACCAAGACCTGCCAAACAAGCGTATGTAAGGTAGAGCATTATAACGCTATTACCTTTTAAAAGTCCTGTAAGCGCCATACCGCTTCCCGAAAGCACAGCCGAAATAACGGTGGCAATTTTAACACCAATTTTTCGCGCTAAAATACTGCCTAAAAGACCGCCCAAGCAAAAGGTACACATTGTAAGGGTAAAGTTCAAAGATAACTGTGAAGCCGTCCATCCAAAATCAGTACTAAAAGGAACTTTAAGAATCGACCAAGCGTAAATTATTCCGGCAAAAAGCATTGCCAACACCGAAAAGCATAAAATTAGCCATCGGTACGAATTTTTTACCTTCATTTTCATATTTTTAAACCTCCTTAACTGTTGATTTGTGCCTCCACTAGTCCGTCGGGACAATATTTTTTGCGAAGCGCGGGTTTTTCAATTTTACCCGTTGGATTACGGGGGATTTTATCAAATATAATTTTGCGCGGACGTGTATAACGGGGAAGCTCTTTGCAAAATTCGTTAATTTCTTCCTCGGTACAATTCATACCCTCTTTAACTTCAATAATTGCGGTGGCGATTTCACCCAAACGTGCATCAGGTAAACCAATAACCGCAACGTCTTTTACTGCGTCATATTTACGGATAAGGTTTTCAATTTGAACGGGGTAAATATTTTCACCGCCCGAAATTACAACGTCTTTTTTACGGTCCACAAGGAAGATAAAGCCATCTTCGTCTTCTTTGGCCATATCACCTGTAAATAGCCAACCGTCTTTCAAAATCTCATTAGTGGCTTCGGGGTTTTTGTAATAACATTCCATAACACCGGGGCCTTTAACTGCAAGTTCGCCAATTTCACCCTTGTTTACGGTGTTACCCTTTTCATCAACGATTTTAACTTCCCAAAGGTAGCCCGCTTTACCGATTGCGCCAACCTTTTCTACGTTTTCAACACCCAAATGCACACAACCGGGGCCTATGGATTCGCTAAGACCATAGTTAGTATCGTACTGGTGATTAGGGAAATATTTTAGCCATCTTTTAATAAGGCTTGGGGGTACAGGCTGTGCGCCGATGTGCATTAATCGCCATTGACTGAGTAGGTAGTCGTCAAGACTGATTTTGCCCGAATCTACCGCATCTAATAAATCCTGTGCCCACGGCACTAATAACCAAACAATTGTGCATTTTTCTTCGGTAACGGTGCGTAAAATCCATTCAGGCTTAACACCCCTTAGTAAAACCGCCTTGCTACCTGCAAGTAAGCTACCAAACCAGTGCATTTTAGCGCCTGTATGGTAAAGGGGCGGTATGCACAAGAATACGTCATCCCTTGTTTGTCCGTGGTGGTTTTGCTCGGTTTTGCAAGAAGCAATAAGCGCTCTGTGGCGGTGTAAAATCGCCTTAGGAAAGCCTGTAGTACCCGATGAAAAATAGATAGCCGCAAAGTCGTCTTCGCACAGAGCAATAGGAGGAGCCGACGAAGAACAGTAGCCGCTTAAAATCTCCCAATTTTCAGCATATTCGGGTACATCTTTGCCCACAAAAAGCATTGTCTTAACGGCTGTCAAGTCGGCTACAACGCTATCCACACGCTCCAAAAATTCGGGACCAAAAACCAAGCCCTCACAATCAGCTAAATCAAGGCAGTATTTAATTTCTTCACCTGAATAGCGGAAGTTTAGCGGTACTGCAATACAACCCGCCTTTAAAATGCCAAAATATATAGGCAACCATTCAAGCGAGTTCATAAGTAAAATCGCAATTTTAGTGCCACGCTTAATGCCACGGCTTAAAATTAAGTTAGCAAAACGGTTTGCCTTGCGGTCAAAATCTGCCCAGGTCATTTCCCTGCGGTAAGGCGCACCGTGGTTACTTTCAATAAGGCTGGCTTCTCTCCAAGTAACTGCGCTGTCACGCTCTTCAGAAGGGTTTACTTCAACAAGCGCCACCTCAGAGCCATATAGCCTTGCATTTCTTTCTAATAAATCTGTAATTACCATTTTTTCACCCTAAAAGAATATTTTTTCAACGTAAAACATTTTAACACTTTAAAGTGATAATGTCAAGGATTATTTTAACACTTTAAAGGATTAAAATATATTATCATTTCCATCTAATAGGCGCTCTCCCCGAGGGGGGCTGTCAAGCGTATGTGAGACTACGGGAGTAACTTCTTCCACCAACCTAACGTTTGGTTCCCCTCCCTCAGATAGGAAGGCTTTAATAGAAAAAATATATAAAAAAAGCAGAACCCGAAGGTTCTGCCTTTAAAAACACATTTAAACTAGGCTTAAAATTAAGCGAGTTCAACAGTAGCGCCAACTTCAGCAAGTTTAGCCTTGATTTCTTCAGCTTCTTCCTTAGAAGCAGCTTCCTTAAGGGTTTTGGGAGCGCCATCAACAACTGCCTTAGCTTCAGCAAGGCCAAGACCGGTGATTTCGCGAACAACCTTAATAACCTTAATCTTTTCAGCGCCAACTTCTTTGAGTACTACGTCAAATTCAGTCTTTTCTTCAGCTGCTGCTGCGCCAGCTGCGGGAGCTGCTACTGCTACTGCTGCTGCTGCAGATACGCCAAATTCTTCTTCTACTGCTTTTACAAGTTCAGAAAGTTCTAAAACTGTAAGGGTTTTTAATTCTTCAATCATAGCTGTGATTTTTTCAGATGCCATTTTTATTTCCTCCAAATTATGTTTATTTTTTAAAAATTATTCTGCTGACTCATTCTTGTCAACAATAGCTTGTACAGCACGTGCGAATGCTGCGATAGGTGCTTGGAAAGCGTTGCAAACAGTTGCGAGAAGCACTTCTCTGCTTGGTAACTTACCGATAGCGTTGATAGTATCAGCATCAACTACTTCACCATCTAAGAAACCGGTCTTAACCTTGAAGTTTTCGTGTGCGTCTGCGTATTTGCAAAGAATTCTTGCGGCTGCTGTGTAATCTTCGTTAGAAAGAGCAATAGCAGTTGTGCCTTCAAGTGCAAAAGACATACCTTCAAGGTTTGTTCCTGCGATAGCACGACCTAAAATAGAGTTCTTAACTACGAAGTAGTCTACACCGTTTTCACGAAGTTCCTTACGAAGAACAGTATCATCAGCAACTGTTATACCTTTATAGTCAACAACTACACCTGTTACTGCTACCTTAAGCTTTTCGGAAAGTTCGGCAACCTGTTTTTGTTTTTGTTCTAAAACCGCTGCGTTGGGCATGCGTTTCACCTCCGTGGTAAAAAATAAAATGCTTGCCCAAAGACGACGGACAAGCATAAAAATATAAAGTAAAACTCAAATTTTTAATCGCTTAACCTCGGTAGGCGATAAAACTTACGGCAAAAGCCACCTACTGTCTTTGGATTGCAACAAATGGATTATATACTATTCTTCGCCGTTTGTCAAGCATTTTTTATGTCAAAAATATTGACTTTTTTTCATAGGTGTTGTAATATGGATTAGTCGCAAGACACATATATAAATTATGCCCGTATAGTTCAACGGATAGAATAAGGTCCTCCTAAGACTTAGATGCAGGTTCGATTCCTACTACGGGTGCCAAAAGCGGTGAGACAATCTCGCCTAAGATAAGAGATAATAGATAATATTGAATAGTTAAAAGATATTTTTGTGGCTTGCCGCCGCTTCAACTATTCCATAACCTATTATCTCTTATTTTATTTCATAAAAAATTTTCATACTACAAATGAACCTTTCGATACCGATTTTCGTCTATATAAGTGAAACCGGTTTTAATCACTCGCAAAACAAAGGAGGTGAGAATATGGATGAATTTGAAAAAAGGCTTAAAACGGAAAAATTAGCTGTTGAACGGTTTGTGAAATTTCGGATAAACAATAAAACCGATGCGGACGATATTTTACAGGAAGTATATTTTACTGCATATCAAAAATTCCCGCAGCTTGAAAACAAAGAAGCTTTCAAAGCGTGGATTTTGTGCATTGCCAAAAACAAGTGTAACGATTATTTCCGCACCCATTCAAAATTTTCTACAATTTCACTCGACCTAGCACCGCAAAATCAACTAACTTACACCCGATTTGGTTTTGCCGAAAGGAATATTGTTAGTGAAACATTACACCAGCTTTCAGCAAAAGATAAGGAGATATTATCCCTTTATTATTTTAGCGAATTATCTCAATCGGAAATAGCAAAAAAGCTTCATATTCCAATAGGCACTGTGAAAAGCCGTTTGCACACCGCAAAACAAAATTTCAAAATGAAATATCCATACTCACCAAAATTGAAAGGAGATACCTTTATGAAAAAATTACCAGAAATTATTCCTCAATACACAATAACAAAATCTAATAAAGCACCTTTCACTGTCAAATGGGAAGAATTATGGGGATTATTTATAATTCCTAAAATCGGTGAAAAGCTCACTTGGGGTATTTATGAAACCGACACCAAAAAATGCTCTGAATGGGGTGAAATGGAAGTAACAGGTAAAGCAATGGTTCACGAAATTGAGGGCGTGGAAATCAAAGAATACCGCCACAATCATTTCGGCCCTGGAAACGATGACAAAGACCATTATTACATTGCTCAACTCACCGACACTCACTGTCGCATACTTGCCGAAAATTACGTTAAAGACGGTGTTCGAAAGTATTTAACATTCCTTGACGGCGATGACTTTATTGCTGAATGGGGTTACGGCGAAAACAACTGCGGCAAAGAAACCAATTTGTCAGCAAAGGGAAAAATCTCTCAAATTGATGAAAAAATCATTGCAGAGAATACCGACCAATTGTGCGATATTGTTGGAAGATATACTGTCACAATAAACGGCAAGGAGTATGATACCGTTAGAGTATTAAGCCTTGATTCGTATTACGGTGAGTATGTATGTTGCGAGCAATATCTCGATGCTAACGGACGCACTATCCTTTGGCGTCGATTCAATCGCGATGATTGGAACATTGATAATTATAAAACAAAATGGAGCGAACGTTTACCGAATAATGATAAACTTACCATAAACGATAAAACCTATGTTCATTGGTACGATTGCATTACAGATTATATCTTATAAAGGCTAAAATCCCGTTCCGAGAATCTGCCCTCCAAAAAAGGAGTGCTTTTTTCTTGCTAATTTGCACAGGCGTATGTTATATCCATAAACTTTTAACATATTACAAATCAGGCAAGACAAAAAGTCTTGCAGTTTTCTTTTCGCTTTAATGTGTAGAATTTTTCATATTTTTGTGTTACAATTATCTCACAAGCTTGAATTTACGAGGAATAATATATGATAAAAGTAATTTTATTTGATATTGATAATACTTTACTAAGCTTTAGCGAATATGTTAAAGAAACAATGAAAACCGGATTTAAAAAATTCGATATTGCCACCTACACAGACGAAATGTTCTCGGTTTTTAACAAAATAAACAGTGGCCTTTGGCAATCAATTGAAAAAGGCGAGCTAGACTTTAAAGAATTGCAAAAAATACGCTGGAATATGATATTTGAAGCCTTGGGGCTTTCAGCCGATGGGGTGGCTTTTGAAAAATATTTCCGAGAGTGTTTATTTGAAAGTGCAATCCCCGAAAAAAATGCTATGGAAATTTTAGAGTATCTTCACGGCAAATATACCCTTTGTGTCGCCAGCAATGGTCCATATTTGCAACAAAAGAATAGGCTTAAAATTTGCGGTATGCTACCCTATTTTTCTGATTTATTTATTTCCGAAGAAATCGGCCACTCCAAACCTTCAAGGGAATTTTTCGACACTTGTATGAATCGTTTGAATTCCAAAGCACAACAGCCATTAGAGCCTTGTGAAGTTATGATAATCGGTGATTCGCTGACATCCGATATGGCGGGTGGTATTCAGAGTGGAATGCAAACCTGTTTTTATAATCCCGAAAACAAACCAATTCCGTGCGGAATGAAGTTAGATTATGTCGTCGCATCGTTAAAAGAAATAAAAAACATCCTCTAACGCACCCCTTGACACCAAGGGATTTATATGTATAATAATTAATCGTAAAAATATTGACACTGCCACCGGGTAGGAAATGCTTAAAGCATTCGTTTGCACATCGTTAGGTCTTAGAAGATGTGTATGCGAATGCTTTTGTTTTAGGAGAGAATTATGCCAAAAATTAAAAGCGCTTTGAATTATTTTACCAAAACCGAAATTACGTTATGGAGCGTATCTGTAGCACTTATCGTACTTTCTTTTTATATGCTTAATGACGGCAACTATTTAAATTTGTTAGCTTCCCTAATCGGCGTAACATCGCTTATTTTCAACGCAAAAGGCAACCCGTTTGGTCAAATTTTAATGATTATTTTTAGTAGTCTTTACGGAATAATATCCTACACCTTCTCGTATTACGGCGAAATGATAACCTACCTTTTGATGACCTTGCCAATGGCGATATTTGCCTTTGTTTCTTGGATTAAGCACCCTTACAAAAACAAAAAATCCGAAGTAGAAATCAATAGCAACATCGGCAAAACCGAAATAAAATTTATCATAGCCCTAACAACCGTCGTAACAATTATCTTTTATTACATTTTAAAATATTTCGGCACCGCAAACCTACTGCCAAGCACCCTTTCGGTTACAACAAGCTTTGTTGCGGTATATCTTACTTTTAGGCGAAACCCATATTTTGCTTTAGCTTATGCTGCAAATGATATTGTGCTAATAGTTCTATGGACACTTGCCAGTGTAAAGGACACCCGCTATATTTCGGTTATAGTATGCTTTCTCGCTTTCCTTATTAACGATATTTACGGCTTTATAAATTGGCAAAAAATAAAGAAAAGACAATTAAAAAACGCCGAACTGAGTTAACACTCGGTTCGGCATTTATTTTATTCAAAACTGGGGTCAAATGTTTTACCGTGGAAGCATACCCAAGAATTACCTTGATTTACCTCTAACGGTGTGCCATCTTCGGTTGTAAACTTAAGCGAACTTGAAGAGCTACCCTTAGCCCATTTGATAGGAGTATATGTACCGTTTACACAGTAATAACCGCTGCCTTTTGTAAGGTCCACCTTTTTGTGCTTACCGTCGGGATAATATGTAATAGAAGTTTCAAGCACAAACACGTTTTTAAACTTTTCATTTTCGCCTGTGTAGTAGTCCTTGCGCTCGGTGTCGCGGAAATATCTTACATATTTACCGCTTTCAGCATCAAACTTAAATACCGAAACATACTGCTTTGAGAAAGGCACTGTAACTGTGTTTGCCGCATCGGTAAAGGTAATTTGGGTGTCCTTATCGGCAAATTTTTGCCAATTTTCACTCTTTTCAAGGGTGGTGTTATAATTTTTCTTATTTAACCATTCCCAAGTCTTATCACCATATCCGTAAAGGGTATGCTCACTTGCCAAGCCTTCGTTTCTTATTCTAACACCCGAATTGTTACGGCTTATCGCAAGAGTTTGGGTGTCACGAAGGTGAGGTCTTGCATAATTGGGGTCTTGTCCGTGGTGAATATATATAGCATCGTGACCCATTGACAAATCAATATAAGGATAACGGGCAGAACGGATTGTACCAATCTTTTCCACTTTAGAAATATCCTTATAAACCGCCATAAGACGAGTAATACCGCCTTCTACCTCGGTTTCATAAACAATATCGGCTTGGGAAAGGCCAGTTTGTACCTTTTGTGCTATTGAAATGTTATTAACCATAACTGCAACAGGACGGTAAGAAGCAACTTTGCTTTCAAGTATATTTTCTTCACCTGTTAAATTGTTGGTGTAATAAACAACTTCAGGTTCTTTATTAACGGGTGTACTTTGGGTCGGTGCCGAGCTTGATACATCTTCATTGGATTTACAACCAACAAAAGCAAACATGCACACGCACAAAAGCAACGCCAATATTTTTCTACACATTGTATATACCTCCAAAAAAATCATATTCATAATACAAAATATACTATACTACATTTTGTTCCTTTTTTCAACAAGAAAATTTAAACACATATAAGCCACACTGATTTTATTCTTTATTATTTAAAATCGAGCCTTTTTTACAAGGCTCGATTTTTTAGTCTTCTTCAATTTCAAACAATTCGCAAACACCTATACGCTCAATGCGGTAACCGTCGGTTTTAAGGACTGTGATTTCAAGGTTTTCCCACTTAAAACTACTGCCTTCTTCGGCTTCGCCTTCAAGCATTGTAAGGGTCCAACCGCCTACCGTTGCGGTGTCGGCTTCAAAGTCTTCGTCTTCGTCAATATCAATATCAAACTCGTCAAAAAAGTCGTAAACACGCATATCGCCGTCGGCTTCAAAATGGGTGTCGTCAATGGCTATAAATTCACGCTCAATTTCATCCGATTCGTCAAAAATTTCGCCAACTAACTGCTCGAGCACATCTTCCATTGTAAGAATACCCATAGTACCGCCGTACTCATCAAGCACTACAACCATGTGACACTTGTTTTCCTTCATTTTTTCGAGCACGTCAGGTAACGGCATTGTTTTGTGAACAAAGGTCACAGGCAACAACAGTTCACGGAAGTTAACCTTGCCCTTTTCAACATACTTTTTATAAAAATGGTTAAGGTGAAGTATACCGATAATATTATCAGTGCTGTCTTCAAAAACGGGAATGCGTGAATAAGTTGTTTCTTGGCACTTTCTAAGGTTTACTTCATACGGGTCACGAATATCAATGGCATCCATATCAAGACGGTGTGTAATAATCTCATACGCTAAAACATCGTCAAAATCAAGGGCATTTTGCAAAAGGTCGCATTGCTCCTCATCAAGCACACCCTCGTCTTCGACTATATCAATAATATTTTCAAAATCATCTTCCGATACCGATTCGCTATCTACCACATTATTTTCCCATATTTTAGATACCAAGCCTACAAATGCTTTAATAAGCACATTAAGTGGTTTAAATATAAACGAAACAATTGTTAACGGTAATGCTGCTAATTGGCAAAAGGCTTCAGGAATTTGTTTTGCTAAAACCTTTGGCGTAATTTCACCAAAAGTTAGTACCACAAGGGTCATAATAAGGGTTGAAACCCAAGCGTAATCATCATTTCCGCCAAACCATCCCACAACAATAACCGTAGCAATAGCAGAAGACACCATATTAACAATATTGTTACCGATAAGAATACTGCTTAAAGTGTTTTCGTAATCTTCATAAATTCTAATTGCCAAGGTGCGACCTATTGTGCTACGCTCTTTATTAAGGTTTTTAAGCCTTAAAATATTAACCGACGAAAAAGCAATCTCACTTGCTGAGAAAAACGCCGAACAAACAATAAGCAATACAACTGCGATATATCGTAAAGCACTAATCATCTAAAGCACCCCCGATATCGTTTTCATCATAAATTTCGCCCACAAGCTCTTCCAAAATATCTTCAACTGTTACAATACCAATAACTTTACCTTCGGTATTTTTTACAAAGCTCAAATTACGGCGATGGTTACTCATTTCGGTCAAAACATCGTCAATCGGCTCGTTTGCATCAACATAATACGGATAGTCAATAATACTTGCCAATATAACAGTTTTTTTGTTTTTCATATAAGCTTTAAAGAAGTTTCTTATTTGCAAAACACCTTTAATGTTACCTTTACGGTCGGTAACAGGGATGCGTGAGTGAATTGATTTTTTTAAAATTTTAAGTATTTCGGGGGTTTTAAGGGCAACCGATATAGACTCCACCTTTTCCCAAGGTGTCATAATTTCGGCTACTGTAGAATTTGAAAAATGCAAAGCCGATTTCACAAGCTCGCCCTTTTCTTCATCAAAGCCGTCTTCTTCCGAAATATTTTCAACAATATCGGTAAGTTCTTCTTCGGTCATTGTTACCTGATTTTCGGCGTGTTGCTTGAAAGGCTTAGACACAAAAGCCGAAAGGGCGGTAAAGAAAACCGAAACAGGCTTTAAAATTTTCATAAGCGCCACAAGGGGCAGACAAGCCACTTCGGCAAATTTTTCGTTACAAGCACGGGCAAAGTTTTTGGGTAAAATTTCCCCAAAAATAAAAATAAGCACCGTAGTAACCGCAGTAGCCACCGTAACCCATTTAGCGCCATAAGGCAAGGTAATCGCGGTAGCAATCGTCGCACATCCAATATGCATTACATTCGTGCCAATAAGCAACACGGATAAAGCCTCGTCAAAACGGTCAAGCACCCATAGCACACGCTCGGCGCTTTTTTTGCCTTTAGAAGCTTTACTAATCATATGGATTCGGTTAACAGATGCTAATGCTATTTCGGTTCCTGAAAAGTAACCGCTTAACACTATTAAAATGACAAATAAAATAATACTGACCGCAGGGACGTCGTCCACAGCTATCAACCATCCTTTCATTAAAACAAATACATATTACAGCAAATAGCATCTTTTGTCAAATGGTTTTTGTTAAGTATTGCCTTTTTTAAAATTATAGTATATAATATACTTTGATTAAATATAAGCGGAGGGGAAATTTTGGATATTAATATTGGCGACAAGCTGCTTATGAAAAAAAAGCACCCTTGCGGTAACGATATTTTTACCGTAACGAGAATCGGTATGGATTTTCGCCTGCGCTGTGACGGCTGTGGTCACGAGGTTATGCTGCCCCGCCAAAAAGCCGAAAAAGGACTAAAAAAAATAATCAAAAATGGTGACGAAAATGTTTGATAAATTAGAATCAGTTGTAAACCGCTATGAACAAATAGGTATGGAGCTTACCCGCCCCGATATAGCATCAAATAACGAGTTATTCCGCAAACTTATGAAGGAGCACAGCGACTTAACCCCAATAGTTGAAAAATACCGTGAATACACTGCAGCAAAGGACGCCGAAAAGGACGCTTTGGAAATTTTAGCAGAACCTAATCTTGACAAGGATTTTAAAGAACTTGCCGAAGAAGAACTTAAAACCGCAAAGGAAAATATCGCTATTTTTGCCGAAGAATTAAAGATTTTACTTCTTCCCAAAGACCCTAACGACGATAAAAACGTTATTATTGAAATTCGTGGCGGTGCAGGCGGTGAAGAAGCAGCACTTTTTGCAGGCTCGCTTTACCGTATGTACACAATGTATGCCGACTCTAAGCGTTGGTCTTACGAAATTATGAACGCTAACGAAACCGAACTTGGCGGTTATAAAGAAATCAGCTTTATGATTGAGGGTAGCGGTGCATACTCACGCTTTAAATACGAAAGCGGTGTTCACCGTGTTCAGCGTGTGCCCGATACCGAAACTCAGGGCCGTATTCATACTTCTACCGTAACAGTAGCTGTTTTACCCGAAGCTGACGATGTTGAACTTGAAATTAACCCTGCCGACCTTAAAATTGACACCTTCCGTTCATCAGGTGCGGGTGGTCAGCACATTAACAAAACTTCATCGGCTATACGTGTAACACACATTCCCACAGGTACTGTTGTTGAATGTCAGGACGAGCGTAGCCAGTTTAAAAACAAGGATAAGGCACTTAAAATCTTGCGTTCACGCCTTTTAGATGAAGAACAAAGAAAGCACGACGAGGCTATCGCATCCGACCGTAAGAGTCAGGTAGGCACAGGCGACCGCAGCGAGCGTATTCGTACCTACAACTACCCACAGGGCCGTGTTACCGACCATAGAATTGGTCTTACCCTTTACAAGTTAGAACAAATTTTAAACGGCGATATTAACGAAGTGGTAGATGCACTTATCACCCACTACCGTGCCGAAGCCTTAAAGGCAGAGGAAAACGCCTAATGGAAACCAAAAATTTAAGTCCCGATAAAGAGGGGCTTGTCATTGCTTGTGAAATTTTGAAAAACGGCGGTGTTGTGGCAATTCCGACTGAAACGGTTTATGGTCTTGCCGCAAACGCTTACGACGAAACCGCCATTGCAAAAATTTTCACTGCAAAGGGTAGACCGCAGGATAACCCGCTTATAGTTCATATTGCTGATATAAACACCCTTTATGAATTAGCAAGCGAAATCCCTGCGTCCGCCTTAAAATGCGCCCAAAAATTTTGGCCAGGTCCACTTACTATGGTGCTTAAGAAAACCCCGAAAGTACCAAACGCCGTATCGGCAGGGCTTAACACAGTGGCCGTAAGAATGCCCGCAAATAAAACTGCGCAAGAGCTTATTAAAACAAGCGGTTTGCCATTAGCCGCACCGTCGGCTAATATTTCTGGCAGTCCAAGCCCTACAACAGCAAACCACGTTTTAGGCGATATGACTGGCAAAATAGATGCCGTTATTATGGGTGAAAATTGCGAAGTTGGGGTTGAATCCACTGTTATAACCTTAGCGGGTGAACATCCCGTGCTTTTGCGACCGGGCGGTGTAACCTTAGAGCAGCTACAAGAAGTTTTGCCCGATATAGAAGTTAACCCCGCCGTTTTGTCGGAACTAAAAGAGGGCGAAAAAGCCGCTTCCCCGGGTATGAAATATAAGCACTACGCCCCCAAAGCCGAAACCTTTTTGGTTGAAGGTGACTGCTTTGCCGATTTTGTAAACCAAAAACCCGATTCGGTTGCTGTTTGCTTTTTAGAAGAAGCCGAAGAAATAAAAATCCCTAAAATCATTTACGGCAGTAAGGACAATGGCGAAACCTTAGCGCAAAATATCTTTTCAGTTTTGCGTGAAATTGATGAAAAAGGCATAAAAACCGCATATATCCACGCTCCGCAAAAGCACGGCATCGGCCTTGCAGTTTACAACCGCCTTATCCGTGCCGCCGCATTTAAGGTGATAAAATTATGAAAATTGTAATAGGTCTTACAGGACCCACAGGCGCCGGTAAAAGCAGCGCTTGTAACCTTTGCGAAAAATTAGGCTTAAAGCTTGTCGACTGCGACAAGGTAGCCCGTCAGGCTGTGAAAAAAGGCAGCGACGGTCTTAACGCATTGGTAAAAGCCTTTGGCGACTGCATTTTAAACCCCGACGGCACACTAAACCGCAGGAAACTCGCAAGTATTGCCTTTGCCAGCAAGGAGCAAACTCAGCTTTTAAACGATACCACCTTTCCATATATAAAAAAGCTTGTTTTAAGCCAGGCAGAACACAGCAACGCTTTATTGGATGCCCCCACCCTTTTTGAAAGCGGTCTTAATAAAAATTGTTTTAAAACAATTGCAGTTTTGTGTGATAAAAACACCCGATTGGAGCGAATAATAAAAAGAGATGGCTTAACAAAAAAAGAAGCACTTCTTCGGATAAACGCCGGCAAAGATGATGACTTTTACATTCAAAATGCCGACTATATTATATACAACAACGGCGATGAAATTGAATTTGTAAGAAAATTTGAGGAAATCGTGTGTGAAATTTTAAAGTTAGGAGAAAACTTATGAGCGACATTAAAACTTTAAAGGAAAATTTATTCTACACCCGTAAAAACGGCAGACTTAAGGCAAGTGAAGAAACCCTTCAAAAAGCCGACAGTTATTGTGAAGGCTACAAAGCATTTTTAGATGCTGCTAAAACCGAACGTGAAGCCGTGGACGAAGCCGTAAAATTAGCCGAAGCAAAGGGCTTTGTACCTTTCGTAATTGGCAAAAAATATAATGCAGGCGACAAGGTTTATTTTAACAACCGTGGCAAGTCTATTGCTTTTGCCGTAATCGGTAAAGAAACCGCCGATAAGGGCGTTAACATCACCGCCGCACATATCGACTCTCCCCGCCTTGACCTTAAACCCAACCCCTTATATGAAGAGGTGGATTTTGCACTCTTTAAAACCCACTACTACGGTGGTATTAGAAAATATCAATGGGTGACTATTCCTTTAGCACTTCACGGTGTATTCGCACTTAAGGATGGCTCTACCATTAAGGTTTCTATCGGTGAAAAGGATGACGAACCCAAGTTTGTTATTAACGATTTACTCCCCCATCTTTCAGCCGAGCAAGACAAGCGCACTCTCTCTGGCGGTATCAAGGGCGAAGAGCTCAATGTTTTGGTTGGCAGCCACCCCTTTAAAGATGATGAAGGCAGCGAACTTGTAAAGCTTAACATCTTAAAGCTTTTAAACGAAAAATACGGTATCACCGAAGAAGATTTCTTATCAGCCGAGCTTGAAATTGTACCCGCATTCAAAGCAAGTGACCTAGGCTTTGACCGTTCTTTAATCGGTGCTTACGGTCAGGACGACCGTGTTTGCGCTTACCCCGCACTCACTGCCATTTTGGACGTTGAAGTTCCCGAAAAAACCGCACTTGCAATACTTGCTGATAAGGAAGAAATCGGCTCTTGCGGCAACACAGGCCTTGAGTCCGACTTCTTGCGCTTCATAATCGGCGATATTGCAAAAATGCAAGACGTTGACCACACCGTAGCACTCCGTAATTCGAAGTGCCTTTCTGCCGACGTTAACGCAGGTTTAGACCCCACATTCCAAGATGTTATGGAAAAACGCAACGCAAGTATGCTTAACTACGGCGTAGTGGTTACTAAGTACACAGGCGCTCGTGGTAAATCGGGCACATCCGATGCTTCGGCTGAATACGTTGCATTTGTTCGCAATATGCTTGACAATGCCGACATCATTTGGCAAACAGGCGAGCTTGGCAAGGTTGACCTTGGCGGCGGCGGTACTGTTGCAATGTTTATTGCTAATTTGGGCGTTGATGTTGTTGACTTGGGCGTTCCCGTTCTTTCAATGCACGCACCTTATGAAACTACATCTAAGTTAGACGTTTATATGTGCTACCGTGCAATGTACGAATTTATGAAATAATTAACACAATTCTCACACCCGAATATAATATTATTAACCGCGGTCAATTTTAAAAGGGTGTAAAAATATGTTAGATTCAAGATGTACAAACACTATCTGTCGCACACCAACCTGTGTTAGCAGGATTCTTTCGGCCTTAGCCGTTATTTTAAGCCTTGTTGTAGGTGTTATTGTGGGATTTCTTCTCTCCGCTTTTATCGGCGTAGCACTTATTCCGCTAATCATCTTTGCAATTGGTTTATTACTTGCAATAATTTTATTATTGTTCTTTACACGGTGCGACTGTCGTTGTAACAACTAAAAATTAAAAAGCCCACTCTTCTGAGTGGGCTTTTGATTATTTTCCATTAAGTAAATCCCTTACCGCTTGTTTCTTTTCTTCGTCTAAATTACGAAAAATTCTAATTAAATCCTTTTCCTCGTTGGTAATTTCAAAACCATCACTAACATACTTTAAAAATAAAGATGGATTATTATCTAAAAAGTTGTTGTTTTTATAGGGGTCTTCAGCGACTAAAACAGTCGGCTCAATAACAGGAAATTCAAGCGTTTTTTCACTTTTCTCGCCGTAAATAAGCAAATCGGGGTCAATGCCGAGTACGGTAGCAATAGCCAAGGCATCCTCAACAGAAATATTACCCTCACGCTCCATTCGGGAATAGGCGTTCATCTTCATGCCGATGGCTTCGCCCAACTCTTTTTGGGATATTTTCTTCTCGTTACGGTATTTTTTGATACGCTCATTTATTTTAGAATCCATATTACACCTCTCAACTTCCCCTTGACTGAATAGCCAAATATTGTTATAATAACTAATGCAAATTTGCTGGAGTGGCTCAGTTGGTAGAGCAGCTGATTCGTAATCAGCAGGTCGTGGGTTCAAGTCCCATCTTCAGCTCCAAATAATCTCTGACAAAGCCGTTTGTCAGGGATTTTTTTATATACCAATTTTACTAAATACAACAAATTTTGTCAAGATTTTTAAACCCTTAACGCTTTTGCAAAAATTTACATTTGTGCCAAGCAGACTAATTTTATTCTTTAATATTTCAACTCAGCTTTCCATTTGTGCACTCAAAAATGCCGCCGCAACGGTAGCAAGCTTCACATCGGTATCGTTAGCAAGTCCACAAACATCACTTGCAAGCATTACCACCGCACCGCTAATGTCACCTGCTATTATAATCGGTGCGGCAACGCAAATTGGTCGTTCCACACCTTCGAGTGCCAGGTGTGCCTCGCTGCTATCGTACACCACCGTTTTGCGTTCTTCAATAATTTGCTCTAAATCGGGCGTGATTCGGCGCTCTAGGGTCTCTTTTTTAGAAATCCCCGCCGCCGCAATGCAGTGGTCACGGTCGCAAATAATAACGCTAAGCTTGGTGGCCGTCACCATCGCCTGAGCGCATTGCACAGCAAAACTAGACAATTCACCAATCGGTGAATATTTTTTAAAAATCACTTCCCCGCCCACGTTGGTATAAATCTCTAACGGGTCGCCTTCACGAATCCGCATCGTTCTTCTAATCTCTTTCGGAATCACCACACGACCAAGGTCGTCGATTCTTCTCACAATTCCTGTTGCTTTCATATATAAAAACTCCTTTTCACTATTTAATGGTGTGGAGTTAGTATGTGGAAAGTTGCCATTATTATACTCGTTTGACACAATTCTCAGTATTTCTTTAAAGATTTGTGCGGTCTCTTCTTCACGCTCCATTCTGTTCAAAGTATGCATCAATTGAGTAATGCCAAAATCTCCCCGACGCTTCTCAACTTGATATTGTGGAATATTATACATTTCGGAAATAAACGCATCAGACGCTTTTTCTGATAGCTTTTCTAACTGGCTTTTACTCATCCTAAAAAAATCTGATGGTAGATTAGAAATTGTTGCATGATGTAATCCAAACATTTTCAAATCCTCTTTAATCCTTTGACCATCTTTTCCTGAAAAATCATAATATTTTGTTTTGAACATCCTATATCCCTGCCTTTATTTGTCCCTTCATAATATAAACACGCATAAAAATTCAAAATATAATCACTTATCAAAAGTTTTTTTAATTATATTTTTCCACGTTAACAATTATATATGATTCATATCCCAATGTCATCGGCAAAGAATCGTCTTTTTATAGGCAAAATATAGGCACAATATAGGCATAAACAAAGGCACCTCCGAAGCGATGCCTTGTTGTGTGGTTAGCCAAACATATCTATATATTAATTTGCTTCAAATTCGCCTGACTCTGAACCTACCGTAATAGAATAGGTTTCTCCCTTTTTGATATCTGGACTTGAAAGTATAACAACAGCGAAGTTAAGCTCGGGTGAATGTTCAATAATTATTTTCCCGCTTTTATCTTTTAATACAATCTTTGTGCCAGCGCTTTGATTACCAACACTTATAGCTATAACACCTTGCTCAGAATCGCTAAAGGATTGTGCCATACCCTGAGCACCTGTTCCTATAAAGGTTCCTCCTGTAATGATACCACTCTTATCATAGTCAAGCGTTGCGGTATCACCTTGTGTAGGACCGACAACTGTTGTGTGTCCTCCCGAAATTTCTAAGGTGCCGTTGGCATCCAAGCCGTCGCCGGAAGAATTGATATAGAGCGTACCACCCGATATTTTAATACTGCCATTGGAGTTAGCTGACATACCTCCGCCATGACCGCCGCCACCAGGTCTGCCGCCACCCATACCACCGGGGCCTCCGCCGAACATTCCGTCACGGCCACCTTCGGTACCGCTTTGGTCGGTGCCGCCTGCGGCGTTCAGTCCATCGTCACTCGCCTTGAGTTTAATATCTCCGCCTTGCACGTCTATGTGC
>JAZORK010000207.1:0-1257 GCA_045656485.1 Acutalibacteraceae bacterium
TCATCCTGAGCCAGGATCAAACTCTTCGTTGTAAAAAGAAATTAATTTTTTAGCTCAGAATAACCTAATCTATTGTGTACTTATTAACGGGAACCGTATAATAAAAATCGTATTACACGTTTTCAGTTTCCCAATTGAGTATTTCTACTCTCTTGTACTACATCATTGATTAATCAAACTTTCAAAGATCACTAGATGATTTCGTCTTCATTTTCGTTATTTGCGAAATCGGCTGCAAAGGTACTGCTTTTTTTTGGACTGGCCAAATTTTCAAGCAACTTTTTTCAAAATTTTTGCTTTTTATTTGTAAGTGGCTGATTTTCAGCATTACTATTTTAAGCAGCTTCGCAGGTCGTTGTCGCTCACTTGCGTTCATTGCGAAATCGGCTGCAAAGGTACTGCTTTTTTTTGGACTGACCAAATTTTTAAGCAACTTTTTTCAAAATTTTAACACTTTCTTTGTAAGTGGCTGATTTTCAGCATTAGCATTTTCCAGTGTATTTCGCTACCTTTAGTCGCTCGCTTGCGTTGAGCGCGAAATCGGGTGCAAAGGTACTGCTTTTTGCTGAATTGGCCAAATATTTTAGCATAAAAATGAAGGTTCATTTACATTTTCTTTGTAAATTATTGATTGTCAATAGTCAATTTTTATGCTCTATAACATATTTTCAATAGAGGGGCAGCGTATTCACGCATATACGTACGCGTATATATATAATGTACGCGCGTGCGCGCGCGTATAAAAGCGAACAAGCAACCTTGCTGGTTGAGAAAATTTTATTATATTTGGTATATTCGTAAAAAATTAGTACCTTTGCAGAAGAATTAAGTTAAAATTATAATCATATAGCATATCATGAAAAAGATTCATTCCTTATTTGTTGCCATTTTTGCTATGGCAGTACTAGCAAGTTGCACATTTGAGTATCAAAAGCAGCCTGAAAATGTTATTTATCTAATAGGAGATGGCATGGGATTTGGCGCAATTACTTCCCTACTCCTCTCTATGGAGGAAGAAACAGGATTTGAGAAAGCACCTGTAATTGGGTTGAGCGAGACATGCTCAGCGAATAACTATGTGACAGACTCACCTGCTGGCGGCACGGCATTAGCTACAGGAACTCGCACATGTAATGGTTTTTTGGGTGTAGGTCCTGATAGTATACAGCTAGAGAGTCTGCTGAAGAAGGCACAAAAGAGGGGTAAGAAGACTGGTATCGTAGTGAATACGACCTTGACGGAAGCGACTCCAGGAGC
>JAZORK010000208.1:0-1196 GCA_045656485.1 Acutalibacteraceae bacterium
GACGCATTACTTGGCGTTCAAAATAACAGTCAAAATTTGAAGGAGGTATAATCCAAATGAAAGTCAGACCTTCTGTTAAAAAGATTTGCGAAAAATGCAAAATTATTAAGCGCAAAGGCAAGATTATGGTAATTTGCGAAAACCCCAAGCACAAACAACGTCAGGGTTAATTTTGCGATAAAATAATTGCATAAATTTTTCGCCGACAAGAAAAAAATGGAGGTGCTTTGATAAATGGCACGTATTGCTGGTGTTGACCTTCCTAATAATAAGAGAGTTGAAATAGGCCTCACTTATATATTTGGTATTGGTCTTACTACATCTAAAAAAATCCTTGCTGACCTTGATATCGACCCCGATTTAAGATGTAAGGACTTAACTGAAGATGATATCTCAAAATTGCGTGAATATATCGACCACAACCTTCAGGTAGAAGGTGACCGTCGTCGTGCTATCGCATTTGATATCAAAAGACTTATCGAAATTGGTAGCTATCGTGGTTTGCGTCATCGCAAGAACTTACCCGTAAGAGGTCAACGTTCTAAAACAAACGCTCGTACACGTAAGGGTCCCAAGAAGACTATTGCTAACAAGAAGAAATAAGTAGGAGGAAGAATAAATGGCTACTGCTAAAAAGACGACTTCAACACGCCGTCGTCGCGAAAAGAAAAATATTGAACGTGGTGCCGCTCATATCCAATCTACCTTCAACAATACTATCGTAACCATCACCGATACACACGGTAACGCTCTTTCATGGGCTAGTGCTGGTGAATTAGGTTTCCGCGGTTCAAGAAAGTCTACTCCTTTCGCAGCACAGTCTGCTGCTGAAACTGCAGCTAAGGCTGCTATGGAGCACGGCCTCAAAACCGTTGAAGTTTTTGTTAAAGGTCCTGGTGCTGGACGTGAAGCTGCTATCCGCGCATTGCAGACAGCAGGTCTTGAAGTAACAATGATTAAAGACGTTACTCCAATTCCGCACAATGGTTGCCGTCCTCCCAAGAGAAGACGCGTTTAATCAAAAACAATTAGTGCAGTTTTACTGCAGAAAATTTTGGAGGTGTAATAGATGGCAAGATATACCGGTGCAGTTTGCAGACTTTGCCGCCGTGAAGGTAAGAAATTATTCTTAAAGGGCGAACGCTGCTATTCTGAAAAATGTTCTGTTGGTATCAGAGCTTATGCTCCCGGTCAAC
>JAZORK010000209.1:0-5054 GCA_045656485.1 Acutalibacteraceae bacterium
ATACATCTTACCAAATGCAAAGGCTTATGGTTACCCCCGGTATAACATGCTATTGGCAGGTACAGCCTAAAAGAAATAGTCTTTCTTTTGAAGAATGGCTCAGCTGGGATTTAAAGTATATTGCTGAACGCAGTTGTTGGACCGATATAAAGATTTTGTTTAGAACTATCGGCGCGGTGCTTGGTATGGAGGGCGTATAATGCCTTGGAAAAATAAAAAGTATCCGAAAATTGCAATGCTAGGGCACAAACGTATTCCGTCACGCGAGGGCGGCATAGAAATTGTTGTAGCCGAGCTTGCAACCCGAATGGTTAAAAAGGGATATGGCGTTACCTGTTATAACCGAAAGGGTCACCACGTTGGTGGGGCGGCCTTTGATAAAGAACGCAAGGCTGAATTTGAAGGCGTAAATTTAAAGGATGTTTGGACACTTGACAAAAAAGGCTTAGCCGCCATGACGGCTTCCTTTTCGGCGGCGGTGTGCGCCGCTTTTGGCAGGTATGATGTAGTTCACTTTCATGCCGAAGGTCCCTGTGCTATGCTTTGGTTACCCAAGCTTTTTGGCAAAAAATGTATTGCCACTATACACGGGCTTGACCATAAACGTGCAAAATGGGGCAAATTTGCTTCTTTTTATATTCACCTAGGTGAAAAATGCGCCGTGCGCTTTGCCGATGAAATTATCGTTTTAAGCGAGAGTGTAAAAAAATATTTTAAAGATACGTACGGTCGTGAAACGGTATTTATACCCAATGGTGTTGCACGGCCTATAATTTTGCCGGTTGATAAAATTTTTAAAGAGTATGGCATAAAAAGTCACGAATATATACTTTATTTGGGACGTCTTGTGCCTGAAAAGGGTATTACATATTTAATAGAAGCCTTTAAAAAGGTGAAAACAAACAAACGGCTTGTAATTGCAGGCGGCGCTTCGGATAGTAGTGATTATGAGAAACAATTAAAAGATTTAGCTCAAACCGATGAGCGAATAATCTTTACAGGTTTTGTTGAAGGCGAAGTCTTGCAAGAGCTTTACTCAAACGCATATTTATACGTTTTGCCATCCGATTTAGAGGGGATGCCGCTAAGTCTTTTAGAGGCTATGAGCTACGGCAACTGTTGCCTTACTTCCGATATACCCGAATGTGCACAGGTTACTGCCGAGTATGGCTTAACCTTTGAAAAGGGTAACATAACCGACCTTGAAAATAAATTGCAACTGCTTTGCGACAACAGTGAAAGCGTGGCGTTTTATAAAGAAAATGCGGCGGAGTATATACTTAAAAAGTATAACTGGGATGACGTGACAAGTAAAACTTTGCAATTGTATGGAGTAAAAGATGAAGGTACTGCTTGTAAATAAGTTTTTGTACACCAAAGGCGGCGCAGAAACTTATGTTTTAAAGCTTGGCGAATTATTAACAAATAAAGGGCACGAAGTGGAGTATTTTGGCACCTACAATGAAAAAAACATTGTGGGTAACAGTGTAGGCGCCTATGTGTCTGATATGGATTTTGGCCGTGGGATTTTGAAAAACCTTGCTGCGCCTTTTAGGATAATATATTCACGTGAGGCGTATAGGAAAATTGGCCGTGTGCTTTATGATTTTGAGCCCGACGTGGTGCATTTTAACAATATTCAGTTTCACCTGACACCTAGTATAATTCTTGCGGTGGAAAAATACCGCAAAAAAACAGGCAAAAAGGTGAAGATTGTTTACACCGCCCACGATTATCAGTTGATTTGCTCAAGCCATGGTCTTTTCGATAACGATATTAAGGTTTGTGAAAGGTGTCTTTCGGGCAACCATACCCATTGTTTACGCACAAAATGTGTAAAAAACTCTTATGCCAAAAGCTTTTTGGGTATGCTAGACAGCTATTTTTGGAAATATAGCAAGGCTTACGATCGTATAGATACCATTATTTGCCCATCGCACTTTTTAAAGGCGAAATTAGATACACAAAAGCGTTTTGCCAATAAAACTGTGGCGTTACACAATTTTA
Source organism: Acutalibacteraceae bacterium (assembly GCA_045656485.1). Classification (GTDB taxonomy): domain Bacteria; phylum Bacillota; class Clostridia; order Oscillospirales; family Acutalibacteraceae; genus UBA737. Next base: position 2,008 of record JAZORK010000209.1, read on the forward strand.
TTCAACCTAGGGAAAAGGGTTCTTATTCTAAGGAAAACTATGTTTTGGAGTTTGGTCACCTTTCGCGCGACAAGGGTACATTAACCCTTTTGCAAGCGGCAAAAAATATGCCCGAAACAGAGTTTTTGTTTGCGGGATACGGTGCTGCCGAAAGTGAAATTGAAAAGGTGAAAAACGCAAAATATGTTGGCTTTAAAACGGGGGACGAGCTTAAAGCCTTGGTATCTAGGGCGGCGTGTAGTGTTTACCCTTCCGAATGGTATGAAAACTGCCCGTTTTCTGTAATAGAATCTCAAATGTACGGCACGCCTGTTATTGCCTCACGCATGGGCGGTATACCCGAGCTTATTAAAGTGGGGAAAACAGGTCTTTTATTTGAAGCGGGTAACGCTTTGGATTTAGAAAACAAATTAAGATATTTGTTAGAAACCCCCGATTTAGTCGAGCAGTTTTCTAAAAACTGTGAAGGGGTCGAGTTCGAGACCCCCGACAGCTATTATCAAAAATTATTGAAAATATACGGTGAACAGTAATGAAGATTTATGAAATCGGCACGGGGTATACCCCAATACCGGCACAAATGGGCGCCGCTACCGAAATAGTGGTAGAGGAGTTAACACGTTTCTTTTTGAAAATCAAAGAAGATGCAACTATTATTGATATTAAAGCCCAAAATCGTGTAAAAACCGATTTGCCGATTTGCGAAGTAAATGTTCCCGCTGTTTTCACTAAAACCGACATTAGTTTAGGGATTATGCACAAGCTTAAGCGAGTAGTGTATTCGGTATGCCTTGCGAGAAAATTAAAGGATATTTTAAAGCAAACAAAGGAAAAGGTTGTTTTACATTTTCATAATCAGTACAATTTATTTTTCTTTCTTAAATTAACCCCGAAAAAGCTTTTGAAAAACGCTACTATTGCCTACACCGTTCATTCTTACATTTGGGGAACCGAGTGGGAGAAAATCGAAGCGACAGTAAAGCGCAAATATTTTCAAGAAATATTTTGCGTAAAAAATGCCGACAAGGTTTTAGTGCTTAACGATATTACAACAGACCATTTTGTAAACCGCTTAGGTGTTGAAAAAAATAAAATAATCAAGGTGCAAAACGGCGTTAATACCGAAAAATATTCACCGCTTCCCGCAGCAGAGGTGGATAACTTTAAAAGGCAGATAAACTGTAAAAATAAAAGGATAATTTTTCAGGTTGGCTCGGTTTGTGAAAGGAAAAATCAGCTTGGCACAGTAAAAATGCTAAGCGGATTTTTAAAGGCAAATCCCGATGTGGTCTTTTTTTATGCGGGCGGTATTATAGATGCTGAATACCAAAATTCTATAATGGAGTTTGCAAAGGAAACCGGCATAGAAAACCAAATAAAATACGTTGGTGAACTTGCCCCCGGTGAAGAGCTTAACCGCTATTATAATGCGGCGGCTTGTAGTGTTTTTACTTCAAATCTAGAGTCTTTTGGTTTGGTTATTATAGAGTCGATTGCGGCTTCTACACCTGTGATTGTCGGTAATAATCTTATGTTCTCGCTTGGTGGCGGATATAGTATTTATAATAATGAAAAAGAGTTTGTTTCTTTGGTAGAAACAGCACTTGGTGCAAATAAAATTAATCAAAATTGTAGTGAATATGCTTGCGAATATAGTTGGGAGCAGGTAGCAAAGCAGCATAGTAAAATATTTAGTGAGTAGGAATAATTGATGGCAAAAAAATTAAACGGCACGGTAATTGTTACGTATCGTTGTAACGCAAAATGTACAATGTGTAACAGGTACAAGGTGCCCTCAAAACCCGAGGATGAAATTTCGATAGAGGCTATACGTAAATTGCCCGAAATGTACTTTACAAACATTACGGGCGGTGAGCCGTTTATACGTGAAGATTTAAAGGATATTGTGCGTGAGCTTTATAAAAAGAGCGAACGTATTGTTATTTCCACAAACGGCTTTTTTACCGATAGAATAGTTGATTTATGTAAAGAATTTCCGCAAATTGGTATTAGAATTTCTATTGAAGGTTTAGAGCAAACCAATAACGAAATCAGGGGTCTTGATGACGGCTTTAACCGTGGCTATACAACCCTTAAAACCCTTGTGGATATGGGTATGAAGGACGTAGGCTTTGGTATGACGGTGCAGGATAAAAATGCGCCTGACTTGGTGGCTTTATACAATATTTCGGACGAGCTTAATATGGAGTTTGCGACCGCTTCCTTGCATAATAGTTTCTATTTTGTTGAGTCGAATAATATTATTCACGACAGACTTATGGTGGCAGGTCACTTTGAAGACCTTGTGAACAGATTACTCCAGTCTAACAGCCCTAAAAAGTGGTTTCGTGCATACTTTAACCACGGCCTTATTAACTATATTTTCAGTCAAAAGCGCTTGCTTCCTTGTGATATGAGCTTTGACACCTTTTTCATTGACCCCTATGGCGATGTTATGCCCTGTAACGGCACAAAGGAAAAGGAAGTTATGGGCAATATAAACACTCAAAGCTGGGACGAGCTTTGGAATAGCTTTGAAGCCGAAGAAGTGCGTAAAAAGGTACGCCAGTGTGACCGCAACTGTTGGATGATAGGCTCGGTTTCACCTGCTATGCACAAGTATATATGGGTGCCGTTTTTCTGGGTTATAAAACACAAATTTTTAAGATTTTTCAAAAAGAAAAAGTACTCTATGTATGAGAATAAAATCGTGCGTGATTATCGTGACGGCAAGGTTTCTAAGCAAACGCTTGACGCATTATCTACCTGTGAAAACTGCAGCGGTTGTAAGTAATATTTTTTATTTTGAACGGAGGAGCTTATGTTAGGTGTTTGCTTAAAATACGAACAAAAAAATTATGGCAGTAAGCTTCAGGCATTGGCTACCGTTCATACTTTTGAAAAGTTAGGAATAGATTATGAAATTATACGCTACAACAAAAAAGATTTACGCTTTGTTGTAAAATCTATTCCGCGCCTTTTTAACTGGGTTTTTCTTAATGACCGCTATTTAGAAATTCAGCGTAAAATAGCCTTTAAAAAGCACC
>JAZORK010000210.1:0-1488 GCA_045656485.1 Acutalibacteraceae bacterium
CAAACCGATTATACGAATTTCCTTAATTTCGATAACCTTTTGGTTCTTCTTAGCTTCTTTTTCACGCTTAGCCTGTTCAAAACGCTATTTACCGTAGTCCATAATTTTGCAAACGGGCGGTTGCGCGTTGGGAGAAATACAAACCAAGTCTAAATCCTTGGCATAAGCCTCCTGCAAAGCCTGAGAAACAGGAATAACCCCTATTTGCGAACCATCAGACGAAATTACACGTACTTCCTTAAATTTAATACCTTCGTTTATAGCGAGTTCTTTACTGCTGATGTTAATGCACCTCCGAAAAAGTTTATGTGTTTTTTGTAAAACAAAAGCGTGGACGCAATACGTCCACGCATAAGAATACCAAAGTAAATTTAGTAACTTATTAACCCTTTTAAACGAAATCTGAGGGTGAGGACGCTTATGCGCACTACTTTGTTGTCATATCAATTATACACACTTTTTACTATTTGTCAAGTGCTTTTTTCAAAATTTCTACCTTATCGGTCTTTTCCCAAGGTAAGTCAATATCAGTTCTACCCATGTGACCATAAGCGGCAGTTTGACGGTAAATCGGGCGGCGTAAATCAAGTGTATCAATAATAGCAGAAGGTCTTAAATCGAATACATTTTGTACCGCTTCAGCAATAACTTCGTCAGCGACTACACCTGTGCCAAAGGTATCAACCATAACCGATACAGGTTTTGCCACACCAATAGCGTAAGCCAACTGAATTTCGCACTTTTTAGCAAGTTTTGCTGCAACAATGTTTTTAGCAACGTAACGAGCAGCATAAGCGGCACTTCTATCAACTTTTGTGGGGTCTTTACCAGAGAACGCACCGCCACCGTGACGTGCAACACCGCCGTAGGTATCAACAATAATTTTTCTACCTGTAAGACCTGTATCACCCTGAGGACCACCCACAACAAAACGGCCTGTGGGGTTAATGTAAATTTTTGTATTTTCATCAAAAAGTTCTTGGGGAACAATTGGCTTAATAACCTTTTCTAAAATACCTTCACGTAATGTTTCTAAGGTTACATCGTCGGTATGTTGGCTAGAAACTACAACAGCATCAATTCTTTTAGGTGTGCCGTTTTCGTATTCAACAGTAACTTGAGTTTTTCCGTCGGGATTAAGGTATGAAAGCTCACCACTCTTACGAACGTCGGTAAGTCTTTTTGCCATTTTGTGAGCCAAAGATATTGATAAAGGCATCAATTCTTCGGTTTCGTCACAAGCGTAACCGAACATCATACCTTGGTCGCCCGCACCATTAAGGTTGTACGAGTCTTCTTCACCGTCTTTAAGCTCAAGTGACTTATCAACACCCATTGCAATATCGGGTGACTGCTTGTCAAGTGAAGTCATAACAGCACAGGTATTGCCGTTAAAACAAGCCTTTTCGCTGTCGTATCCAATATCGCAAACAACCTCACGAACGAGTTCGGGAATGTGCAGCTTTGCATCGGTAGTGATTTCGCCCA
>JAZORK010000211.1:0-5860 GCA_045656485.1 Acutalibacteraceae bacterium
AAGAACCAGTCCTAATTGAAGCCAGTTCGCTATTAATATTATTGCAAGAAAAAATTATAACAGCATTCGTGCCATCATCCGAAATATTAATTTGCTTAACCTTAACGTCTAATATAGGGGCGGATTTAATATCGGTATGAAGTGATAAAGCGTCACCAACCTTAAAATTCAAGGATTTACTAATAGAAATATTAGCGGCAATAAACCATTCATAATCCGATACAATTTTACCTATAACGTTTTCAGGTATTTCCTTTTTTTCAATATTTTTAAGAAAATCAGGCGATATTTTTGATAAATCTTTTGTATCAAAAGATTTTTCGTAACCGTCAACCTGGGTTAAGAAATAACCCGATTCTTTTGATTTGATTTTGCCTATTGGGTCAGACAATGAATTTTGAAGATGGTCGTATTCACTGCGCAGTTTAGAAAGTTGTTCGGAAAAATCGGTTTTTTCGCCCAAAATTGCTTGGCGGCGGTTTAAAGAAGAAAGTAACTCATCACACTTAGCGTTAGTATTATTAAAATCACCAAAGGATGATGATAAAATCAAATTATTAAGGCTGTTGTCTACATTAACATTTGCAACCTCTAAATTTGCCGCTTCAATGTTGTTAAAAGAAATAATTTCTTCAATATCTTCAATTTTTTTATTTACCGAATCAAGTTCGCTTAAAGTGATGGAGGCATCTTCATCTTTATAGATGTTAGCAATAACACCATTTTTGGAAACACGGTTGCCATCCTCTAGCATAAAGTGAAGAACACCATCTTTTGTTGATGTTACAAATGTTTCATTACGTATTACCACACCGGTAATATCAAAGCCATCGTTTGTGGTGCGGTATACGGCCGATTGGGTAGAAATAGGCTTGTAGAATGTGAAAAATATTTGACGAATAAAAAATACCGCTAATATTAAAACTATTAAAATTTTCAACGGTGAAAACTTTTTCACTTGCCTATTCCTCCTTTAAAAAATTGTTTGTAATATTAAAGATTTCATCTAAAACATTTTGTGTATCGGGATAAAACCAATTAATAGTCGGTATCCTTTTAAACCAAGTGAGTTGGCGTTTTGCATATCTTCTGGTTTGCATTTTAAGGTTTTCAATTGCCTGGTTTAAATTAATTTCACCGCCAAAATACGGATATAATTCTTTATGACCAATGGCCTGAAAAGCACCTTTAGTATTTTGCTTTAAATATGTGCTTTCAGCTTCAGCTAAAAGACCGTTATTAAGCATTAAATCTACACGCAAATTAATTCGGTCATACAGCTTTTGCCTATCGGTAAAATTAAGACCTATGATTAGCGGGTCAATTTCACCCTTATTTTGTTTAGATATAATATTTTGTTCGGTTATAGTTTTGCCTGTTTGCAAATAAACCTCAAAAGCACGGATAATCCTTCGGCGGTTGTTAGGATGAAGTCGCTTTGCGGATTCGGGGTCAAAGGTAGCAAGTTCTAAAAGCATACCTTCGCCACCTAAAGCGTCAAATTTTTGCTCTAACTCCTTACGCAAGGCAAGGTCGGCATCCTGCTCTATAAATTCAATATTGTCAATAAGTGAAGAAATATAAAGACCTGTTCCGCCAACAATTATCGGCAATTTACCTCGTGAAGATATTTCATTAATTTTTTGACGTGCCAATTTAACATAATCGGCAACCGAAAATTGCTCTTCGGGGCTTAAAAATTCAATCAAATGGTGGGGTATCCCCTGTTTTTCGCTTTCATCGGGTGCAGCAGATGCAATATGAATACCTTTATAAATCTGCATAGAATCGGCCGAAATAATTTCACCGCCAAAACGATTTGCTAATTCAATTGAAACCGATGTTTTGCCCGAAGCTGTGGGTCCTACAATAAACACTGCTTTAATCATTGTATTCTACCAAACATTTTTTCTAATTCACGCTTTTTAATTTCAAAAGCCACAGGACGACCGTGCGGACAATACATGATATCCTTAGAATGCAAAACCTTTTCGGCCAAATTTTGCATTTCATAAAGCGAAGTTTTACTACCCGCCTTAATAGCGGCTTTACAAGCAACAGTATGGAATAGCTCGTCCTCAAGTTCGATTTGCACTTTGCCGCTTTTCATTAAACTTTCGGCAATTTCGGAAAGTATTAAAGATAAATCTTCCTTTGCGACTGTAGTCGGCACAGCACGAACCGCAACCGAATTTATACCAAAATCTTCAACTTCAAAACCACATTGAAGTAAAATATCGGTATTATTTATTACTGCGTTATATTCATCCTTATTAAGTGTTAATGTAACAGGAGTTAAAAGTGCTTGAACTTCAATTTTACGACTTTTTTTAAGATTTTCAAACAAAATGCGCTCGTGTGCGGCGTGTTTATCAACAAGGAAAACACTTTCATTCATTTGTGCCACAATATAAGTCGAAAAAGCTTCACCAATAATTATTATATCTTCCTTTTTATCAGGGGCAATTGGAGTTTCAACAACCTTTGGTTGCTCAATCGGTTTTTCAATTGGCTTAATTTTAGGTTTTAGATCTTCTTCACGGGTTATATCAACAAAAACTGCGGGTTTAGCAAAATCTGGCTTTTGCGGAGATTCAAAAACTAAATTTGTTCTTGGAACATTAGGTTTTGGTGTTGGTATTACCGGAGATTCTAAAACCGCTTGTTTATATTGAGGTATATTCATACGCTCAAACTGATTAAAGGTAGGTTGACTAGGTTTAATTTCGGGGCGGGTATCACCACTAGTTAAAGCATTTTTAACTGCAGCATATACACAGTCAAAAATAACCTTTTCATCCGAAAATCTAACTTCAGTCTTTGCAGGGTGAACGTTAACATCAACCGTATCAAACGGAACTGTTAAATACAACACAAATGCTGGGAATTTACCTACCATAGCGCTGTTTTTATATGCTTGTTCAACTGCGGCTACTACTGTGCCTGAGCGTACAAGTCTGCCGTTTAAAAATGTAAACTGACTATTTCGTGTAGCCTTGCAAGCAACGGGTTTGCAAATTAAACCCGAAACTGAAATACCGTTCAAATTACCCTATACATCAATTAAGGCAGAAGAAAACTCCCTACCCAATACGCTGTAAACGGTATTTTTAAGGTTACCGTCACCGCCCGTTGATAAAACCTGTTTACCTTCACGGATAAATTTAAAAGAAATTTCGGGATGAGAAAGGGCTATTCTATCAATAACATTTGCACAAGCATTTGCTTCCGAAACATCCTTTTTTAAAAACTTCATTCGTGCAGGGGTGTTATAAAACAAATCGGTAATAATTATGGTTGTACCGTCAGGACAGCCTGTGGGAGAATATTCAACTTGTTCCCCACCCTCAATTTCAAAATATGTGCCCGAATCGGCATTTTGGGTTTTGGTAAGCATTTTCACCTTAGCAACCGATGAAATTGCTGCCAAGGCTTCACCACGGAAACCCAATGTGGAAATTGAGTTTAAATCATCACCATTTATAATTTTGCTAGTAGCGTGGCGCATAAATGCCAAGGGGACATCTTCTTCATTAATACCGCAACCATTATCGGTAATACGCATATACGAAATACCGCCGTTTTTAATTTCAACAGTAATAATAGTAGCACCTGCATCTATTGAGTTTTCAATAAGCTCTTTTATAACTGAAGCCGGTCTTTCAACCACTTCACCTGCAGCAATGAGTTCGCTTACATGTTTGCTGAGAAGATTAATTTTTGGCATTTTAGCACCTCTTTTCTATATTTCTTTTGCTTTTTTGCAAATATCAAATAAAATTTGCATAGATTCAATTGGTGTTAAGGTATTAACATCAATACTGTTAAGTTCCTTCAAAATATCCTGTGCGTTTTGCATATCAAGTGGTAACTGCATATCGGCAGTAGTCGTTGTTTGATAAGAAACCACACCGTTTGTTTCGGTTTCTTGCAAAATTTCTTTCGCACGTTCAATAACCGAGTTTGGTATACCGCTTAGTTTTGCAACTTCTATACCATAACTTCTATCCGCACCGCCTGGAACTATTCGGCGCAAGAAGGTAATATCATCACCACGTTTTTTAACGGCAATGTTATAATTTTTAACACCGCTTAACTGATTTTCCATTACGGTTAACTCGTGATAATGGGTAGCAAATAAAGCTTTAGCACCAAGCCTACGCTTGTTTGCAACATACTCTAAAACACTTCGTGCAATTGACATACCGTCAAAAGTAGAAGTACCACGTCCAATTTCGTCTAAAATTAAAAGGCTGTTCTTAGTTGCATTTTTAAGGATAGATGCAACCTCGCTCATTTCGACCATAAAGGTTGACTGACCTGAAGCCAAATCGTCCGATGCACCTACACGGGTGAAGATTGCATCAACCACGCCAATTTCGGCAACTTGGGCTGGAACAAAGCAACCCATTTGTGCCATTAAGGTGATTAGTGCAGTTTGGCGCATAAAGGTAGATTTACCCGCCATATTAGGACCTGTAATAATAGCACAACGGTTATCGGTCATATTAAGGTATGTATCGTTTGCAACAAAGGGTATTTTAATTACCTGTTCAACAACAGGGTGTCTGCCCGATTTTATAAGTAATGTACCGCTGTTATTAACAAGCGGACGGCAATAGTGATTTTCGCTTGATACAAAGCTAAGGGATGTCAAAACATCCAAATTAGCAATAGCCGAAGCAGTTTGTTGGAAGCGTTTAACTTCACCTGCAACCTTTTTACGAATATTGTCAAATAACTCATACTCAACCTGAACAATTTTATCCTTGGCGGTAAGAACACGCTTTTCAATTTCTTTAAGTTCTTCGGTAATAAAGCGTTCAGCATTGGTAAGGGTTTGTTTTCTTATGTAATCTTCGGGTACTTTATCAAGGAAAGAATTTGTAACCTCAATATAGTAACCAAAAATTTTATTGTAACGAACACGCAAATTCTTAATGCCTGTACGTTCCTTTTCCTTAGCTTCAATTTCAGCTAAAACCGAAGTTCCGCAGTTCATATCGTGACGCAAAGTGTCGACAAGGTCGTTAAAACCGTCTTTTATAAGACTGCCTTCACGTAATGTATTCGGAGCATCGGGTTTGATAGCATCAGAAATCAAATTAGAAACATCTTCTAAAGTATCAATATTTTGATAGATTGAAGTAAGTAATCTTGAATTAGTATTTTGTAAAAGTGATTTTAAAATTGGGAATTTTTGTGCTGTAACCGAAAGATTTAACAAATCCTTAGCATTAGCACTGCCATAAACCACCTTGGTCATAATACGTTCAATATCACGAATACCCGAAAGGTTTTCGATAATATCACCACGCAAAATAACGTTGCTTACAAGCTCATCAACCGCATTAAGACGTGAATTAATCATATTAACATTTAAAAGCGGTTGCAGTACCCAATTTCGCATTAAGCGTTTGCCCATTGCGGTTTTGGTTTTATCAAGCACCCATAAAAGTGAGCCTTTTTTAGATTTTGTTCGCATTGTTTCGCAAAGCTCTAAATTGCGAACAGCGGTAATATCTAAACGCATAAACTGATTATCGGTATAAATATTTACCTGATTTACCGAAATTTGACCGTTTACGCCTGTTTCGTAAAGGTAGTTAAGCACCGACCCAAAAGCCGATAAAATTGCCGAATCGCTTGAAAAGCCAAGGCTTTCAACACTTATAACATCAAAATGCTTTAAAACTAAAGGTTCAGTAAAGTTACCGTCAAAATGGTGGTCTTCCCTTTCGGTTAAAACACCTGTGAAATTTAACTTTAAAAAGTCGGCTACAAAAGGTGCTTTTACATTAAAATCCTTTTGCACCAAAATTTCACGGGGCGAAAATCGTGTAATTTCATCAATGATTTT
>JAZORK010000212.1:0-1302 GCA_045656485.1 Acutalibacteraceae bacterium
AGACCGCTTGGCCTCCGACTTAAAGTTGATGCTGAAAACGGGTTAGTATTAGTAAAAGGTTCAGTTCCTGGTTGTGAAGGCAGATTAGTAACAATCGTTCCTTCAAGAACTAAATGGAACTAGTAATCTTATTCCCTCGCCCTACGGGAGAGGGTTAGGGTGAGGGGGCAACCTCTTACTAACAAACAGATAAGTTTTAAAAATCCCGAGTTGCCATATAAAACGGATTTTCCGAAAGGGGTAACAGGCACAAAAAAGAAAAGAAAAAAGTAAAATGACAAAACAATTATTAAATACAAATGGTGAAAAGTTAGGCGAAATTTCTTTAGCCAAAGAAGTATTCGGAGTAGAACCTAACTTACACGTAATGCATTTAGCATTAAGAAGACAATTAAACAACGCTAGACAAGGTTCAGCTTGTGCTAAAACAAGAGCTGAAGTTTCTGGTGGCGGTAAAAAACCTTGGAAACAAAAAGGTACTGGTAGAGCAAGAGCTGGTTCTCTTCGTTCACCTTTATTCGTTGGTGGTGGTGTTATATTTGGACCAAAACCAAGAAGCTTTGAAATCAATATGCCTCAAAAAGCTAGAAAGTTAGCTCTTAAATCAGCTCTTTCTGCTAGAGAAGAACAAATCGTTGTTGTTAAAGATTTCTCAGCAATCACAGAACCAAAAACAAAATTAATGGCTGGTATCATCAAATCATTAGAATTAACAGGTAAAATTTTAGTTATTGCTGATACAACAGCTGAAGAAAATAAAAACTTAAGTTTAGCAGCTGGTAACATTCCTTCAGTAAAATTGTTACTTCCTACAAACTTAAACGTAAAAGACTTACTAGAAGCAGATTTCGTTGTTATGACTGAAAAAGCTGTTAATGATATTACAGAAAGGTTGCAATAATGAGTAAAGATAGAACAAACGTAGAAAAATTATATGACGTAATTAAACGTCCAATCATTACAGAAAAATCAATGATGGCAACCACAATGGGTAAATATACTTTTGAAGTTAACAAAGATGCTACAAAAGTTGAAATCGCTCAAGCTGTAGAATTAGCTTTCCCTGGTAGAAAAGTTAAAAGCGTAAAAACAGTTTATATGCCATCTCACGAAAAGAGAATGGGTTACAAATTCGGTAGAACAGATTCTTCTAAAAAAGCAATCGTAACTATCGAAGGCGATCCAATCGAAGAATTAACAGCTCTATAATCGAGCAAAAATATAAATCTTGATCACTTGGTCACTTGATCACTTGGTCACAGAAAGTAAAAAGCCAAAGAAAAAGATATAAATAGGAGAAAA
>JAZORK010000213.1:0-4822 GCA_045656485.1 Acutalibacteraceae bacterium
TTGTTTTTTGCCGCAAGCAGCACAGGGGGATTTAAAATATGATTTTATATCTTCAACATATTCAGCGTTGACTTTTTCTGTGGGATTGTTGTGCATCATCATAAACATAGATTCGTGCCATTTGGAATCGTTAGACATATACTCACCTCGTTTTTATTATACCACACCGCTGTTTTGATGTAAACATTTTTGCATAAAAGGGTGTGTCCTAACTTGACAGCAGCAGAAGGTTTTGTTTTGGGCGTGGGCGCTAATATGTTCAAAATCGCAGGACCGGTTATTGTTTACGGCACATTAGCGAGTGTGATTTATGGGGTTGTGTATTGGTTATTGCAGATGATGTGAAAAGCGGGCGGTTAATAGCTGCCCCAACTAAACAACCCTAAATTTTATCGAGGGGGGCGGATGGTATTTGCCTGTAAAAAAAGCTTGACCGTTTCGGTCAAGCTTTTTGAGCTATAAGGAATAAAAAATCAAATAATATTTTAGCCCATAAAGTGTAACAGTTATTTGAATTAATGTATACCTATCAAATGTCCTATTTTATCAATTATAGAACTTTTACGAGCAAGATATTTGAAAAGTTCCGTACCAATACAAATAATTGAAATGGTAATTACAGTGGCGAGGAAAGCTTTAAGGGTGTTTTGCCAATGCCAAACATCAAATTGGAAAAATTTATATGAAATAATGCTAAACATTCTAAAAAACCAATACTGAGTACACATTATAATCAAGGAATTTCTCCCCATGTAAGCAAGAAGTTTGAAATCTCCCAAAATTTTGATATTTTTAAATATCATAAAGTAGAATCCTGTACCGGCAAGTGCGGCGATAATACAATAGGAAATATTTCCGAAGTTGCCGCCTGTATATGTAATTCGAATATTTAAGAGTACACCGAAAACAAAACTTATTATACCTAGAGCAATAATGGAAAGTATAATCTGTATTTTAGTCAAGGTGTATTTTTTGGTTTCGGTAATTTTTTTTATAACATTTCCCAAAGAATAAAAAACGATTGCTAAAGGAATAAGGTTTAATTTTAAAGGTAACGGAAGTTCTCCTATTGTTATCCAGCAAATCCCAAATATTAAAATTGTTAATATTTCACTTATGATTCCGCTTTTGAAATGGTTAATTATCGCATATAAAATTTCAGTAATAAACAAAACTAAGAGAAACCAAATTGGAGCATTCCAAGATAATTCACCGTTAACTATAAACATTCTTAGCAATGTTTCTTTAATACTTGCTCCAAGAATAATATCTCCGATGCTGGATAAAATGCTCCATATTGCGAAAGGAAGAAAAATATTTTTCAATTTTTTAGTTATAAATGTTTTTATGGAGTCGCTTTTTCGATATAAATAGCCGGATATAAAGAAGAATAAAAACATATGAAATGAGTATATGTGTTTTTCTAAAGGGGGGTAACAACCTAAATGACCTAGTGTTACACAAAAAATGCCGAACCCTTTTAATGAATCTATCCACATAATCCTTTTGTTTTTCATATAGATGCTCCTTTCTGTAATATTATATCATACAGCCATTTTGTTGTAAATATTTTTGTGAATGGTTGTGTTTTGGCAGGCGGTTGAACTAGACCTCACCAGTGAACATCAAAAAATCAGGTATGTTAATATCCAAATAGTCAACTATTACATTGTGGTCGGTAATACAAAGAATTTGATATCCTAAAGCTTTATAAACTTCGAAAATTTCGGTGGGGGTGAGTTTACCGTACGAAACGGTGGTGTAGGTATGCAAATTGGTTTTAAATACTGCTTTACCTATGGTAAAAGATGTTTAACATTTTCCATAATTGTACTTTTTCATTAAAGATAATGTTTAAATAATTATATCATATAGGATTTTAAAAAACAATTAACCAAATCATAAATACTTGTGCATTTTTATTGACTTCTAAAAATTAATTGGTGAGAGGGGGACTGTATTTGGCGATATAAGTTTGCATTTTTAGTGACTGTGTAATATAATAAAAAAGCAAATTAAAAGTAGGGGGTGAGGGTATGTATAAAACCGCTAATGATTATTACAAAGAAAAATATGGCTGTAAGGTTTATAAATTGTCTATTGACGGCGGTTTTACCTGCCCAAACCGTGATGGAACTATATCTACAGGCGGTTGTATTTTTTGTTCGGCTTTTGGCGGTGGGGAATTTGCCGAAAAAGGCAATAACATAACCGACCAATTAGAAAAAGCAAAACGCAGGGTTGAAGCTAAGATAAAAAGCGGAAAATATATTGCGTATTTTCAGTCTTTTAGCAACACCTACGCTCCAAACGAGCGATTAAAGGAACTGTTTTACGAGGCGATAAAGCCTGATTACATCGTAGGCATCAATATAGCAACCCGCCCCGATTGCTTGCCCGATAGTACTATAGAATTACTTGCAGAATTAAACAAAATAAAGCCCGTAACGGTTGAGTTAGGACTTCAAACGAGTGATGATTCGGTAGCGGAATATATAAATCGTGGTTATAAAAGTGATGTTTATAAAAATGCGGTTTTAAACCTTCAAAAAGCAGGGATTGAAGTTATAACCCATATTATAATCGGTTTGCCTTGCGATAACCCTGTTAAAACGACTGAATTTGCGGTAAAATGCGGTACTGACGGCGTCAAATTCCACCTTTTACATATTTTGAAAAATACTCGCCTTGCTGAAGAATATCAAAGCGGCAGGGTAAAGGCTTTGAGTCTAGAGGAATACGCCGAAATATTAAAGAAATGTATTTCGGTTTTGCCCGCAAATACAGTTGTGCATAGAATAACGGGCGACGGTGCTAAAAAAGATTTAATAGCACCTCTTTGGTCGGCCGACAAAAAGAAAACACTTAACTTTTTAAATAAATATTTGCAAAACAAAAATGCTTGACCTGTGCAGTCAAGCATTTTCTTATGTAAGAATTAAATAATTGCGAAAATAATAAATAGTAATATTCCTACCAAAAACAAAGCCATTAAACATAGAAGAATATTTGCTATTTTTGATGCGATTTTGGGCGACTTTTTGCTTAATAAAAATAATGGCAATATGATTATTGAACCTAATAAAAAGATTATAAACGGATAGAAAAAGCCTGACCAAAAAGACTCTTGCCAAATAATGACTTTACCTATGCCGCGCAAAACACATAATAAAAATAGTATTACTAAGGCTTTTAAAACACCGTGCTTTGCTCGAGATTTTTTAAAATCGTAAAAGAATGCAAATTTCATCATAAAATCAAAAGACGAAAGCTCTAATTTTAAATAATCTTTGCAAATATCAATAAATTTATCATTCGATTTTTCTATATTATCCCAATGCTTATTGATATCAATATCGTCAAAGGATGAATTTTCTTTAGAAATTTGTTTTACAAGATTTAAAGAACCGTTTAATTGTTTGATTTCAGTTTCTAATCTTTGCTTTGCGTTAGTTATCGCTTGTGAAAATGGTAATTTGTTATTTTGAATGAGTTTGATTTCTTCAACAGTTAATCCCATTTTTCTAAAGACAATGATTTTTTTGAGTTCTTTTATATCCTGTTCGGTATAGTCCCTGTAATTATTGTCCTGCCTTTCGGGACAAAACAGACCTTGCTTTTCGTAAAAGCGTATATTAGAACGGGGGATAGAAAGTAGATTTTCTAATTCTTTAATTTTCAAGATTATCACCTCATTTTTACATATACACTATAAACAAGGTTTACAGTCAAGTGTTTTTTAAAATCCTTTGTTTTTTAATTCGCTTACTAAATTTACGTAGAACTCTCTAACGTCAAAACCTTTTATATTTTCTCGGTTTAAATCAATTATATCCCCGTGGGAAATTCCACGTTTGCCTTGCGGGCGCATAAGGATATAATTTTCACCCCATTTGAACGAATCTTCACTAACAAGACCGTCGTTTTCACCGCTAAAATATTTAACCAAATGGTAGGAAAAATTCAAGGGGAATTTGCCGTTGGTGGCCTTATTTAATACCGTGCCGACACTTTGGGTATAAACACCTTCGGGTGTTGGCATTTGTGGGTTTAGTTCTTTAAGGCGTGAATCGGTTAAATCGCTTACTGCGGCAATAAAATCGGCTTCTTCACCGAATTTTTTAAGTGCGCTGTTGTATGTATTAGCTACTTTATTTTTAATATCTATAGGTATTTTATTAAGCAAAAAATCAGCAAACAAGCAACCTTTGTGTGGCGTATTTATTGTTGTGAGTGATGCTACTTTATCGGCAATACCAAGGTTTGAAATTGCATAACGGCAGTCAAGCCCACCCTTTGAGTGGGCTATGATATTAACTTTTTCGGCGCCTGTTTCGGCTAAAACTTCTAAAATTCGATTTTTCAAAAATTCGGCGCTGTCGGCAATAGATGCAGCAGAAGGGTGGTTGCCGTAGAAAAGGGTGGCGCCGTTTGCTTCTAATTCCTTGGGAACTCTGCCCCAATAGTTAAAGTATTTTGTATCACGGAAAAATACGCCATGTACTAATAAAATGGGGTATTTGGTAGCGCATAATTTTTCACTTGCTCTTTGGTGGTTGATTTCTTGCTTTTTTTGTTCAAATAAACATTCTTTGGCGGTGGTTTTTATTATAAAGAAAAGTGCAATCAAATTCGCTACGGGTATAAAACCGCAAATTATGCCAATAAGCCTTGTTTTGATACCTAATTGTGTAGAGGTAAGATAAACACAAATTATTCCGTTCCAAAATACAATAGCATTAACCAAAATACAAAGACTTAAGCTTAAAAGAAACGTTTTATAATCATTTGGTATTGTTTTTATGGCTAGTATTATATGGTG
>JAZORK010000214.1:0-3173 GCA_045656485.1 Acutalibacteraceae bacterium
CGACGTTATCGGCGACCTTAACTCTCGTCGTGGCGAAATCCAAGGCTTCGAAGACCGTACAGGTGTTAAGCAAATCAACTCCCGCGTACCTCTCGGTGATATGTTCGGTTACGCTACCGACCTTCGTTCTAAGACACAAGGCCGTGGCCAATACGTAATGGAACCCGACGGTTACAAGGAAGTTCCTAAGAGCATCGCTGAAAAGATTATCTCTTCACGTGCTAAGAAAGACTAATTTATACTTGAAATTCAAGTATTTATTTGATAAACTATATTTATAAATTAATTTTTAATTTTCTAAGGAGGAAATCTCAATGGCAAAACAGGCATTTGAAAGAAGTAAGCCCCACGTAAACATTGGTACCATCGGTCACGTTGACCATGGTAAAACCACATTAACCGCAGCAATCACAAAGTTCCTTTCTCTTAAGGGTCAGGCATCATTCGAAGATTATGCAAACATCGATAAGGCTCCCGAAGAAAGAGAACGTGGTATTACAATTAACACCGCTCACGTTGAATACGAAACTGACGCTCGTCACTACGCTCACGTTGACTGCCCTGGCCACGCCGACTATGTTAAGAACATGATCACCGGTGCTGCTCAGATGGACGGTGCTATCCTCGTTATCGCTTCAACTGACGGTCCTATGGCTCAAACTAAAGAACACCTTCTCCTTGCTCGTCAGGTAGGCGTTCCTTACATCGTAGTATTCATGAACAAGACTGACTTAGTAGACGACGAAGAACTTCTCGAACTCGTTGAAATGGAAATCCGTGAAACTCTCGACAGCTACGAATTCCCCGGCGATGATACTCCTATCATCAAGGGTTCTGCTTTCAAGGCTCTTGACAGCGCTGCTACTGATCCTGCAGATCCTATCTATGCTCCTATTAAGGAACTTATGGATGCTGTTGACAGCTACATCCCCACTCCTGACCGTAAGGCTGACCTTCCCTTCCTTATGCCTATCGAAGACGTTATGACAATTTCTGGTCGTGGTACTGTTGTTACCGGCCGTGTTGAACGTGGTCAATTAAACGCTGGTGATGAAGTTGAAATTATCGGTCTTACCGAAGAAAGAGCTAAGACTGTTGTTACTTCTATGGAAATGTTCCGTAAGACCCTCACATACTGTGAAGCTGGTGACAACGTAGGTGCTCTTCTCCGTGGCGTTGGCCGTGACGAAATCGAACGTGGTCAAGTTCTTTGTAAGCCCGGTTCAATCAACCCCCACACAAAGTTCCGTGGTCAAGTTTACGTTCTTAGCAAAGAAGAAGGCGGCCGTCATACTCCTTTCTTCAACAACTATCGTCCTCAGTTCTATTTCAGAACTACTGACGTTACTGGCGTTATCACTCTTCCCGCTGGCACAGAAATGTGTATGCCTGGCGATAACGTAGATATGGACGTTGAACTTATCACTCCTATCGCTATCGAAGAAGGCTTACGTTTCGCTATCCGTGAAGGTGGTAGAACCGTAGGTTCAGGCGTTGTTACTGCTATCAACGGCTAATTCTTTGATTAGTTATCCTAATTAAAATTTCACCCCGAAAGGTTAATCCTTTCGGGGTGTTTTTTTGTTGTTTTGAAAAAATTTTAAATTTCTTTGATTTTTATGCAATGAAATTGCCTACTTCTGCGTTAATATAATGAAATCGATTAAAACCGCATAAAAAGGAGTAGATAAATTATGAAAAAATCCCGTATATGTTCCGTGGCTTTAAGCCTTGTGTTAGTAATCGCTATGCTGTTGAATTTTAGCGGTTGCGGTCTAAAGGTTGAAGCCGAAAACCTTATGAAAGGCATTACCCCCAACCAAGTAACCCCATTAGAAAGCTTAGATGCCACCAACCCCAAAGTTACTGATTTTGCCGTACGCTTATTTAAAGCGAGCCAAAATGATGGCGAAAACACCCTTATTTCCCCCTTGTCAGTTCTTTCTGCCTTGGCAATGACAGCAAACGGCGCCGAAAATGAAACCTTAAATGAAATGGAAAGCGTTTTTGGTTTGAATCTTCAAGAACTTAACCCATATCTTCACAGTTATATAAAGAGTTTACCGCAGGGCGATAAATACAAATTAAAGCTTGCAAATTCCATTTGGTTTACCGAAGATGAGCACTTTACAGTAAAGAAAGATTTTCTTCAGACCAATGCCGATTATTATAATTCCGAAATTTACAAAGCCCCTTTTAACAACCAAACTCTTAAAGACATAAATAACTGGGTTAATTACAAGACCGATGAAATGATACCTGAAATTTTAAATGATATTTCGCCCGATGCCGTTATGTACCTTGTAAATGCCCTTGCTTTTGACGCAAAATGGGATGAAGAATATGACGACGAGCAAATTGAAAAGGATGTTTTTACCAACGCCGACGGCACTACACAAGAAGTTGATTTTATGTATAGCACCGAAGGTAAATATTTTGAAGACGAAAAGGCAAAAGGCTTTATAAAATACTATGAAGACAAAAAATACGCCTTTGCAGCTATCTTACCAGACGAAAATATCGGTCTGTCCGAATATATTGAAACTTTAAACGGCGAAAAGCTTTATAGCCTACTTGCTTCTCCTGAAAAAACTGATGTAAAAGTTTCTATCCCCCAATTCGAAGCCGACTATTCAACCGAAATGTCACAAGTTTTAAAGGATATGGGTATTAAGAAAGCATTTAACCCTGACACAGCCCAATTCCAAGGTCTTGGTAGTTCAACCAAAGGTAATATTTATATCAACCGTGTGCTTCACAAAACCTTTATTTCAGTCGGTGAAGAAGGTACTAAAGCCGCCGCCGCAACAGTTGTTGATGTGTGTGAATCTATGTGTGCTCCTATCATTACTGAAGAAATTAAAACCGTTTACCTTGAGAGACCGTTTGTATATATGCTAATTGACACCGAAAATAACATTCCCTTCTTTATTGGAACTATGACCGATATAAATAAATAGTTATATAAAAAATCCCTTTGGAACACTCCAAAGGGATTTAGATTTATACGTATTAATGTTTCCAATCGGTAGATTGTCTTGCGCTTTTTTTGCCTTCGGGCTTAATTTCACCTGCTTTAAGCAAGGATACTTTAGTAAGGAAAGGACCTACAAGTTCGTAAATTAAAACCGAGAACAAGGTAATATTTGCAACAATAACACCTTCAGAGCCTA
>JAZORK010000215.1:0-5135 GCA_045656485.1 Acutalibacteraceae bacterium
ATTACTGCCGCAACACCGCTGCCCACACGCAAAAGTCCCAAAAGCAAATGCTCACTACCTACATAGGTATGCCCAAACTGCTCAGCCGAGCTTATTGCGAAATTTAGCGATTCGTTAGCCTTGGCGGTGAATCCGTTAAAATTATATTTCATATCTTCTCCTTTACTGTGAAAGGGCCTCTCTTATCATATTTGCCCTGTAAATATCACGGTCATTTGGGTCCATAATGCCGTATTTTTGCATAAGCATAAATGGTTGTGCTTCGATAAGTAGCTTTATGGGCGACACATTCGTATTAAGTATGCCCATACTTTCACCCAGTTTAACACGTGAGAGTAAAATCATCATTTCGTTACTGGTTAAAATTCTGGCATTTTGCAAAACACCAAGCGCACGGAAGGTTACGTCCTCAAGTTCTAATTTATTAAAACCTTCACGGCTTTTTTGCTCTTTTTCAATTAACTGGCTTGTTATAATCTCTAAATTATCTAATGCATTTTTTTCGCTGAGTCCTAAGGTAATTTGGTTAGAAACCTGATAAAGTGCTGCCGCCGATTTAGAGCCTTCGCCGTACATTCCCCTAACTGTAAAACCAATTTTACCTATAGAATTACTAAGCGCTTCAATTTCGCCCGTGTTTTCAAGTGCGGGTAAATGCAGCATAACCGATGCCCTAAGGCCTGTGCCTAAGTTAGTTGGGCATTGGGTTAAAAAGCCTAGCTTACTGTCAAATGCAAACTGCAAAGCAGGATATAAAAGACTATCAATTCGCTCGGCAATATCGTAAGCCTCTTTAAGTGAAAGACCCGCTAATATTACCTGAATTCTTAAATGGTCTTCCTCACCTATCATAATACTTATGCTTTCATCACTCGACAGTATGATTGCAGTATTATCGCTTTTGTTTGCAAATTCGGGGCTTATTATATGCCTTTCGACCATAGCATATTTCTGAGCTTCAGGCACGTTTGCCATATCAATATATTTAAGGCTTTTAGCAAATGGGGTGTTGCTGCCGAGCAATGCTTCTTTAACCTTTAAATTAAGCTCTTTTCGTTGTTCACTTGTCATCCTTGCAGGGAACGGAAAGCCCTTTAAATTGCGGGCAAGTCTTATTCGGCTACTTACTGCAATTGCGTTATCGGTGTTATTATTTTTATACCAATTACTCATTACCCTTTGCCTCCATTTCCTTAATTTTATCCCTTACTATTGCCGCCTGTTCATAATTTTCTTCGGCTACAAGACGGCTTAACTCCTGTCTTAAATCCTTAACCGTTTTGGTTTTAGGTGTTACCATAAGCGGTGCGCTGTTAGGAACCTTACCAACGTGATTTATGCTACCGTGAACACGCTTTAAATAAGGTAAAAGTTCATCATAAAAGGTGGTGTAACATTCACTGCAACCAACCTTACCGCTTTTGGCAATATCTGAAAAGGATGCTCCGCAAACCAAGCATTTTTTGCTGTCACTAATAGTATCATATTTAGAAATATCCCCAAACATTGAAGCCAACATACCCGTTAGACTGTTGGCACCGTAACCGTAATCGGCAGCACATTCAGAACAAAGGTTATATTCCTGCTTAACGCCGTTCACGACCGACTTTATATGTGTAGTAGCTTGTCTTTTATGGCATTTTTCGCAAATCATAGTAATCCTCCTATATAAGTGTTAAAAGCATTTGCTTTAAAAGTGATGCACGCAAGGTATCCCTAAGTGATGGGGGAACACATTGCATTACCGTATTAGAAACCGCCGCATACATTAAATCGGCTTGGCTTTTTTCAATAAGGTCGGCTTCAATACAATTTTCAATAACAATACGTGTGGTCAAGGGGTCTATTCGCTCCCCTATTGAGTTTATTATATGCATTAAAGCCGATGTGCTATTAAGCATTACCCTTTTTATGCGAATATATCCGCCTCCGCCACGCCTACTTTCAATAATATAGCCGTGTTCGGGGGTAAAGCGTGAAGATAAAACATAGTTTATTTGGCTAGGCGCACACCCCATAAGACTTGCAAATTCGTTACGCTGGATTTCGGCAGTATTCATTTCCGATTCGTTAAGCATTCTTATAATTTCTTTAGTTATTAAGTCGCTCAGTCTCATTCTAAAACTCCTTTTTGACCTTCTCTGACTTTTATTATACGCAAAAGTCAGGAAAAGTCAAACATTTTTTACTGTAACACATAATTAAACTTTTACATAGTATGTGATGAAGACAAAAAAGGAGGTCTTTAAAATGTGTAATAATAACGGTTGTACTTGGATTATCATCTTAATCCTCATCCTCTTCTGCTGCGGCGGTTGGGGCAACGGCAACAGCATCGGTTGCGGCAACAGCTGCGGCTGCGAAAACAATTGCAATACCTGTTGCTAATTCATAAAAAGTAGGGCTCCGATACATCGGAGCTCTATTTTTATGCTTTTTAATGTTTAAATTATTGCTTTTTTGTTAAAATGATAGTATATTAGATTTATAAAGTTAAAGGAGGCTTAATATGAAACTAAATTATAAACGTGTAGTCCTTGTAGGTATGGCATTCTTCCTTATAACTGCCTTTTGGCAAGCCTACGACTCAATTATTCCGTTAATTCTCACAAACCACTTTGGTCTTCCCCACTCAATATCGGGTACGGTTATGTCGGTTGACAATATTTTAGCCGTATTTTTACTTCCCATATTCGGTGCTTTGTCCGACAAGGTAAACACCCGCTTTGGCAAACGTACCCCCTTTATTTTTGTTGGTACTATTGTGGCTGTTATTTCCTTTATTGCCCTTTCATTAATCGACAACGCACAGCTTGCGCGCATTATTGCAGCGGATATTCCTAACCTTGCAGGCACTGCCGAAGCTGAATTTGTTCAAAAAACCACTTTAGATATTACATTAAAAAATCCGCTTCCGCTTATCGGTTTTATAGCTACCCTTTTATTAACACTTATTGCTATGGCTACCTTCCGTTCACCTGCAGTTGCATTAATGCCTGACGTAACCGTAAAACCATTGCGTTCCAAGGCTAATGCAATTATCAACCTTACAGGTACCGCAGGGGGTATTTTAGTGTTGGTGCTTGGTATTGTCTTCGCCACCTCTAAAAACGCTTATATGCAATACACAGGCTACTTTTTAGCAGTAGTTGCTATAATGCTTGTTGGCTTTATTATTTTCTTACTTACTGTTAAAGAAAATAAGTGGGCTAACGAAATGGAAGAACAATCCAAATTATTAGAAGCTGAAAATGAAGACCCAACCGAAGCTTCAAACGGTAAATTATCCCGTGGTGAATTCCGTTCACTCATACTTATTTTAGCTTCAGTGGCGCTTTGGTATATCGGTTATAACTCAATTACTAGCAAATACTCGGTTTATGCCACCAATATACTTGGGTTTGACTTTAACCTAACCCTTATCATCGCCCAAGCCGCCGCTATTGTAACCTATATCCCCGTTGGTATTATTTCTTCAAAAATCGGTAGAAAAAAGGCTATTCTTGCAGGTGTTTTAATCCTTGCCGCCGCATTCTTTATGGGTATTTTTGTAACCTCTAAAACACCAGAATTTATTATGTTCCCCATATTTATTCTTGCAGGTATCGGTTGGGCTACTATCAATGTTAACTCCTTCCCCATGGCAGTTGAACTTGCTAAATCAGGCAACGTAGGCAAATACACAGGTTATTATTACACCGCTTCAATGGCGGCACAAATTGTAGCCCCCATTCTTTCGGGCTTCCTTTATGATATTTTCGGTATGCGAATCACCTTCTTTGCCTTTGGTACCGCTTTTGTTATATTCTCGTTTATTACTATGTTATTTGTACGCCACGGCGATAACAAAATTGAAACCGGTGACAGCGTACTCGAAATGTTGGATGTTGACTGATTATGATAGTTTTGTATATTCTTTTGCCCATTTTAATTCTTGCTTTAATTTATCTTTTTGTTTTAATTCCCCTCCGCAAAAAACGTCCCTTTGATAAAAAATTCCTATGCAGTTATGCACACCGTGGTCTTCACGGTAACGGCGTGGTTGAAAATTCGCTCGAAGCATTTGACTTGGCTGTAAAAAACGGCTTTGGTATTGAATTAGATGTACAGCTTTCTAAAGACAACCAAGTAGTAGTTTTTCACGACGGCACCCTAACCCGAATGACAGGTGTAGATAAAAACGTAATTGACCTGACATTACAAGAACTTAAAGAGCTTAACCTTTTGGATAGCGACCAAAAAATCCCCACTTTCAAAGAAGTTTTGGCACTTGTTGACGGCAAGGTTCCCTTGCTTGTTGAAATTAAGGGCGATACCTTTGATACATCGGTTTGCCCTAAGGTAGCCGAAATTTTAAAGGAATATAAAGGTGACTATTTAATTGAATCCTTTAACCCCTTTATTCTAAGAGAAATGAAAAAATATTTACCCCATGCCCTTTATGGTCAGTTATACTATAATAGATGCCTTGATAAAAAGAAGTATAACTTTTTAAATGTTACCTATACCGGTATGATGCTTAATGTTATTTCTCGTCCTGACTTTTTATCCTACGATAAGCATACCAGGAATTCATTTGTTGTAAAGCTTACTACAAAGCTTTATAAACGCCCACAATTTGTATGGACTCCAAAAGGACAAGCGGAAATTGACTTTGCCCACTCACAAAACGAATACCCCATTTTTGAAATGCAGTAACAAACGTCATCAATAATTTGAGATTTTAAAAAATAAGCATAAACAAAAGCCACGGAAATGCGTCGTACACTTAAGGACAGTTTCCTAAAGGTACGAGCATTGCGGGCAAGAGAATTGAGAGAAGTTTGGCTTCTCTCTTTTTTCTTGCCCTTTTTTCTTTTTATATCGGTACATTCGACTATATTGCTTCTTTAAGTACAATTATTGTAGAAACTTAAAGGAGGCAATTTTTATGGGAAAATTTATTGAAGAATTTTATTATGGCAATCTTGATCCACAAGCACGAAGCACTAAGGAAAACAAAACTGTGCAGAAACAAATGGAAATCTTGATGTTAAATGAAGATTTCTTGACTGAGAATCTTTCGGGTGAAAGCAAAAAGAAATTTCTTGAATTTTCTAATGCTTGGAGTGTTGTAAACGGCAAATCAAACCTTG
>JAZORK010000216.1:0-3495 GCA_045656485.1 Acutalibacteraceae bacterium
TCTTTTAATTGTTGCTAAAAACGATTTTTCGCATAACTTTTTAGCTGAACAAATTAAGGGGCATAGCTTTACCCGTGAATATGAGGCTATTGTATATGGCAATATTAAGACCGATAACGGCACAATAAACGCCCCAATTGGAAGACACCCTATAAAGCGTAAG
Organism: Acutalibacteraceae bacterium; assembly: GCA_045656485.1. GTDB lineage: Bacteria > Bacillota > Clostridia > Oscillospirales > Acutalibacteraceae > UBA737. The sequence goes on from JAZORK010000216.1 coordinate 164, forward strand.
CAAATGGCTGTTACAAAAACTGCTTCTCGCCACGCTGTTACTCACTATGAGGTAATTGAACGTTTTGGCGATTTTACACATTTGAGATTACGGCTTGAAACGGGCCGCACTCATCAAATAAGAGTACATATGGCTTATTTGGGACATCCTGTTGCGGGTGATGATGTTTACGGACCAAAAAAGGTAATTGCAGCACTCGGCGGTCAATGCTTACACGCTAAAAAAATTGGCTTTATTCACCCAAAAACACAAAAATATTTGGAATTTGATTCATTTCTTCCTGAATATTTTGATAAATTTTTAAAAAATTGCAAAAAATAGAATTTTAAATTTGAAAGGATTTGTATTATGGATATTGCAAGAAAAAAAGAGTTAGAAAAAATTGCCTGTAAAGTTAGAATGGGCATAATAGATGGTGTTCATAGTGCAAAGGCAGGACATCCCGGTGGTTCGCTGTCCTGCGCTGATATTTTAACATACCTCTATTTTGAAAAAATGAATATCGACCCCAAAGATCCTAAAAAGGCTGACAGAGACCGCTTTGTGCTATCAAAAGGTCATGCAGCACCTGTTCTTTACTCGGTTTTAGCTCATAGAGGTTTTTTTGAAGTAGAAAAATTAACTACACTTCGTAAAATAGGCAGTATTTTACAAGGTCACCCCGATATGAAGAATATCCCCGGTGTTGATATGTCTTCGGGCTCCTTAGGTCAAGGAATTTCTTGTGCTGTAGGTATGGCTTTGTCTTCTAAACATTTTGGTGAAAATTACAATGTATACGCCGTTTTAGGCGATGGTGAAATCGAAGAAGGTCAAGTTTGGGAAGCCGCAATGTTCGCCGGTAATAAGAACCTTTCAAATCTTACAATTTTTGTTGATAATAACAATCTTCAAATCGATGGCTCAATTGATCAAGTAAACTCTCCTTATCCGATTGTTGATAAATTTGCCGCATTTAATTGGCACGTGATTAGTATTGACGGTCACGATTTTGATGAGATTGAAAATGCTTTAAATGAAGCTGAAAAGATTGACAAGCCTGTATGTATAGTTGCAAAAACCACCAAGGGTAAAGGCGTTTCCTTTATGGAAAATTCAGTTAGTTGGCACGGCGTTGCACCAAATGATGAACAGCATAAGGCTGCTATTGAAGAGTTATCTAATACTTTAAATAGCTTACAATAAGGAGGGTTAAATATGTCTGAAGTTAAAACAGTTGCTACCAGAGTTGCGTACGGCGATGCGCTTGTAGATTTAGGCAAAAATCGTGATGATTTTGTTGTTTTAGATGCCGACTTGGCCGCTGCTACCCAAACTGGTAAATTTAAAAAAGAATTTCCCGAAAGATTTTATAACTGCGGTATTGCAGAACAAAATATGATGAGCATTGCAGCCGGTATTGCTGCAACAGGTAAACGTGTTTTTTGTAGTTCTTTTGCTATGTTTGCGGCTGGTCGTGCTTATGAGCAAATTAGAAATTCTATAGGTTATCCAAATTTGAACGTTATAATTGGTGCTACTCACGGTGGTATTTCGGTTGGCGAAGATGGTGCTACACACCAATGTAACGAAGATTTAGCCTTAATGCGCACTATTCCCGGTATGACAATTATTAATCCCGCCGACTATACCGAGGCTTTCCTTGCAGTAAAAGCGGCTATAGAGCATGAAGGACCTGTTTACTTACGCTTTGGTAGACTTGCAGTGCCTGTTGTATTTGGTGAAGATTATAAATTTGAGATTGGCAAGGGTGTAGAGCTTAAAAGCGGTAATGATGTTACTATTATTGCTACAGGTCTTATGGTTAACGAAGCTTTAATTGCTCACGATTTATTAAAAGAACAGGGAATCAACGCCCGTGTTATTAATATCGCAACAATAAAACCTCTTGATAAAGAAATTATATTAAAAGCTGCTAAAGAAACAGGTTGTATTGTAACTGCTGAGGAACATTCGGTTATTGGTGGTTTAGGCAGTGCAGTTGCGGAATATTTAGCTGAAGAATATCCTGTTCCTGTTTTAAAACTTGGCGTTAATGACACCTTTGGTTACTCAGGTCCTGCTGTAAAATTGCTTGATGAGTTTGGTTTAAGGGCTGAAAATATTAAAGAAAAGGCTTTAAAAGCAATTTCTTTGAAATAATTTAAAAAAAGTTAAAAAAGTACTTGATTTTTTAAATCATATGTGGTATTATACTATGGCGGTTTAAAAATCGTACTTGCGCTGATAGCTCAGCTGGATAGAGCGTCTGGCTACGGACCAGAAGGTCGGGAGTTCGAATCTTCTTCAGCGCGCCAATAACACTCACACGAAAGTGTGGGTGTTATTTTTATATTGGTGTATTTATTTTTTTATTAATTTATGATATAATCGAATTAATCAAGAAATATAAACTTTCAAGAGAGTGTTAATATGGAATTTTATGAAAAATTACAGGAATTGAGAAAGCAAAAAGGTGTGACACAGGAGGAATTGGCCGAGAAGCTTTTTGTTTCGCGTACTGCTATTTCAAAATGGGAATCAGGCAGAGGATACCCAAATATAGAATCACTAAAAGCTATATCAAAATTTTTTGGTGTAACAATTGATGAACTTCTATCCGGTGAGGAATTGCTTAATATTTCTCAAGCGGATAATAATAAAAAACAAAATCAATTACGCGATCTTGCATTTGGACTTCTTGATATTGGTGTTGTAATTCTTGCTTTTCTACCGTTTTTCGCTCAAAAAACAGATAATATTATACATAGTGTTTCCCTTTTATCTTTGACGGAAATGCCACCTTACCTCAAAATAAGTTACTATGTTCTTGTAATTGGAATTATTTTATCGGGTCTTATAACCCTTTCACTTCAAAATTGTGAGTGGAAATTTTGGATAGGTAATAAAAGAAAAATATCTTTGTTTTTGAATACTGTCGGTGTACTTCTTTTTGTTATAAGTCATCAGCCGTATGCAGCAACTTTTTTGATAGTTTTCCTCATAATTAAGGTCTCAATCCTCATAAAATGGAGATGATACGAAAGGTGTCACGTCTGTGACGCTTTGTTTCTTGTGAAAAATTTTTTCTTACCTTAAAATGTATTCAAGCGATATGCGAATATAAAAAAGGTGGGTTAAAAATGAAAAAGAAAAATTGTAAAGATTTATATCTTTCCTTATGCTTGCTTGGGATGTTTCTTTTATGGACAATAGCGGTTTGCTTTATTGATAACAAGGCAATCGGTCCGCAGGATCCAATTGTCGGATTTTCCACATTACACGCTTTTATTCACAAACTGACAGGTGTGCATTTAACACTTTATCACATTACTGATTGGTTAGGACTGGTA
>JAZORK010000217.1:0-3153 GCA_045656485.1 Acutalibacteraceae bacterium
GCAGCTTTTACGATTACTGAGAAATCTTCAGCCTTTAAGGAAGCACCGCCGATAAGACCGCCGTCAACGTTGATTTTAGCAACCAATTCGTCAGCGTTCTTAGCGTTCATAGAACCGCCGTATTGAATAGTAACGGTATCAGCAACATCCTTGCCGTAAACTTCAGCAATAGCTTCTCTTACAAAGCCGTTGCCTTCGTCAGCTTGTTCAGCAGTAGCGGTAACGCCTGTGCCGATAGCCCAAACGGGTTCGTAAGCAACAACAATTTTATCAAGGTCTTCAGCCTTAACGTTTGTTAATGCCATTTTGGTTTGATACTTAAGTAAAGTTTCGGTGTAGCCGAGTTCTCTTTGTTCTAAGGTTTCGCCAACGCAAACGATAGCGGTAAGACCTGCATTGATAGCAGCCAAGGTGCGAAGGTTAACAGTTTGGTCGGTTTCACCAAAGTATTGTCTTCTCTCAGAGTGACCGATTACAACGTATTTAACGCCAGATTCAACGAGCATTTCTGCTGAAATTTCACCAGTGTAAGCGCCTGAAGCCTTGAAGTGAACGTTTTCAGCACCGATTTCGATGTTTGAATCTTTTGCAGCTTCAACAGCAGCGGGGATATCGATAAAGGGAACACAAAGTACAACCTTGCAGTCGGCACCTGCAACTAAGGGCTTCATTTCGTTAATGAGTGCGGTTGTTTGTGCGGGGGTGTTGTTCATTTTCCAGTTACCAGCGATAACTGCGGGTCTTTTTGCTTTATCCATTTTTATTCTCCTTTTTACATAAATGTAGGGCGAATGAACGCCCTACGAAATTGTGTTAATATTATTTATCGTTAAGTGCTGCGATACCGGGAAGTTCCTTACCTTCAAGGAATTCAAGAGAAGCGCCGCCGCCTGTAGAGATATGGCTCATCTTGTCGCCATAACCTAAGATGTTAACTGCTGCTGCAGAGTCGCCACCGCCGATAACGGTAACAGCATCGGTTTCAGCAAGGGACTTCGCAACTGCGATTGTACCCTTTGCTAAAATGGGGTTTTCGAATACGCCCATAGGTCCGTTCCAAACAACAGTCTTAGCGTTCTTAACTTCGTCAGCGTACATTTCAGCAGTCTTTGTGCCGATGTCAAGGCTCATCATGTCAGCAGGAATCTTGTCTGCGTCAACAACTTCAATTTCGATAGGAGCATCGATAGGATTGGGGAATTCCTTAGCGATTGTGCAGTCAACAGGAAGAAGGATTTTAACGCCCTTTTCTTCTGCCTTTGCCATCATATCACGGCAGTAGTCAATCTTAGTTTCGTCGATAAGAGATGTACCAACGCCGTAGCCCTTAGCAGCAAGGAATGTGTATGCCATACCGCCGCCGATGATAAGAGTATCAGCCTTGGTTAAAAGATTTTCAATAACGGGGAGCTTGCTGTCAACCTTAGCGCCGCCTAAGATACAAACGAAGGGACGAACAGGAGTTTCAACAGCGTTGCCGAGATACTTAAGTTCTTTACCGATAAGGTAGCCAGCAGCAGCTTCCTTAACGTGTGATACAACACCAACGGTTGAGCAGTGTGCTCTGTGTGCGGTACCGAATGCATCGTTTACAAAAATGTCAGCCAAAGAACCGAGTTCAGCAGAGAAAGCTTCGCCGTTCTTGGTTTCTTCTGCACGGTAGCGGGTGTTTTGTAAAAGAACAACGTCGCCATCGTTCATAGCTTCTACAGCCTTCTTAGCATTTTCGCCTACAACGTTATCGTCAGCTGCGAAAACAACTTCTTTACCTAATTTTTCTGAAAGAGCCTTAGCTACAGGAGCTAAAGAAAGTTCAGGCTTGGGTTCGCCCTTCGGCTTACCTAAGTGTGAGCAAAGAATAACCTTTCCGCCGTCAGCAATCAATTTTTCGATTGTGGGGAGAGCAGCATTGATACGGTTTTCGTCGGTGATAACGCCGTCTTTAAGCGGAACGTTAAAATCGCAACGAACGAGTATCTTTTGACCTTTTACGTTGATATCATCAACTGTCTTTTTGTTAAGAGCGTTCATTTTAATAACATCCTTCCTGAGTTTGTTAATTTTTTTACAATATCTATTTTACCACAAAATATATATTTTTCAATATATATTTTTAATTTTATGTATAAAAATATTAGGTTTCTTCCCATTTATAATTATGCAATTGCCCTAAATTTTGAAGCTCGGGATAATTCCATTGGCGAAGCACTTCGTAAGTAGCAATAGCAACCGAGTTTGAAAGGTTTAAACTTCTGATGTCGTACTGCATTGGAATACGAACACAAGTGTCGGGATTTTCAAGTAAAAGTTCTTCGGGAAGCCCCTTAGTTTCTTTGCCAAAAAGCAAATAGCAGTCGTTAGGGTATGTAACATCACTGTGGGTGTGTCTACCCTTGGTTGTGAAATAGTAGAATGTGCCTTGATTTTTTTCGAAAAATTCGTTTATATCCTTGTAATAGGTTATGTCAAGATACTGCCAATAATCAAGACCTGCTCTTTTTAGCTTTTTGTCATCAATTTTAAAGCCCATAGGTCCTACAAGATGGAGTCTAGCCCCTGTAGCGGCGCAGGTACGCGCAACGTTGCCCGTGTTTTGCGGAATTTCGGGCTCAACCATAACTATGTTTAATTTATGCATTTTAAATCACCAAAGAGTATTATATATCTTATAATTTACTCTTGTCAAGGTTTATAATTAGTGGTATAATGCTAAAAAATGCTTTGGAGTTTTTATATGAAAATGTGTGAAGATATTTTGCAAAAAGTAAATCTTTATGAAGAAAAACACGGTATAGTATACGCTAAAACCGACGGTAAACTTTATAAAACCCTTAAAGGCGTTTATGTTTTTGCTTTTGCGTATACTTTGGTGATGAATCTTTTTTATATTTTGGGTAACGTTTTTAGCAAAATACGTTTTGATGTTTTTAAAAATTCGGTTTATATGGTTTTGGTATTATCGGCAGTAATGATAATTGCACTTGTTATAATACGCTTTAAAAAATGTTTATGGGTGCATATTACAGCATTCCTGCTCAATCTACTTAGTAGTGTAGGTTTAACTTTAATTTTTGCTAGGCTTTTAGAGGATGCTATTGGCTATAAAGCTTCTTTTTATTGGCGCCATTTTATACCACTTTGCCTTATTGTGCT
>JAZORK010000218.1:0-2754 GCA_045656485.1 Acutalibacteraceae bacterium
ATGTTATTTATGCCATTGAGGCTTCAATTTCTATTTTATCCTTAGCGGTAGCAGTTATTGTCTTTATACTACCTTCGCCATTATCGATAGTAACATCAACCACCTGTGCTTCAAGCTCACGGCGGATAATGTTACGAAGCTCTCTAGCGCCTCGTTTGCCACCGTCACACTTATCGGCTAAATATTCGCACAGCTTATTATCATACGAAAATTCAATAAGTTTTTCGCTTAATGCTAACTTTAATTCATCAAGCATAAGCGCCGATATTTTAATAAGTGTTTGGCGAGAAAGGGGTGAAAATACCACAATTTCATCCACACGGGCAATAAATTCGGGGCGCAAAAATTCTTCTAAAGCCTTTATTGCTTTATCTTTTGAAGCATCTGCCGCAGTCTTACCAAAGCCTAGAATATTATCCTGCTTTTGACTGCCCGCATTAGATGTCATAACAACAACGGTGTTTTCAAAATTAACGGTTCTACCCTGCGCGTCGGTAACCTTGCCTTCGTCAAGAATTTGTAAAAGAATGTTAAGCACATCGGGGTGAGCTTTTTCAATTTCATCAAAAAGCACTACCGAGTAAGGCTTTCTTCTAACCTTTTCAGTAAGCTGACCCGCTTCATCATAACCCACGTATCCTGGAGGCGCACCAATAATGCGTGATACCGAATGTTTTTCCATAAATTCCGACATATCTAATCGGATTAAGGTTTCGGGTGTAGAAAAAAGTTGTTCCGAAAGTACCTTAACAAGCTCGGTTTTACCAACACCTGTAGGACCAACAAATATAAAGGAAGCAGGACGGCGAAGATTACTTGTTTTAACTCTAGAGCGTTTAACGGCATTTGCAACTAATTTAGTCGCTTCCCCTTGACCGATAATTCTAGCATTCAATGCATCTTCCAATGTACCCAACTTTTTAAGGTCGCTTTCTTGAATCTTGGTAGCAGGAATACCTGTCCACAACTCAATTACCTTAGCAATATCCATATCGGTAACGGTATTATTAAGTGCCGAACTGCAAAGTTTTTCAGACAAAGCCTTATATTTTTCAATATCGGCCTTAATCATTGCCTGTTTTTCGTAATCAGGGTTTTCAAGATTTTGCTCTAATTCTTCTAATTTAACCGAATATTCGGCCACCTTTTTATTAGCCACATAGAGTTCATCAATTGCTTTATTTGCAAGGCTTGCACAAGCACAGGCTTCATCGAGCAAGTCTATTGCCTTATCAGGTAAATAACGGTCGGTTACATATCTTTCAGAAAGAATAACCGCCTTTTTAACAATATCTTCAGGTATTACAACATTGTGGAAGCCTTCATAATAACCCTTAACACCCATTAAAATTTCTTCTGCTTCGCTTAAAGAGGGTTCTTCAATAGTAACAGGTTGGAAACGGCGTTCAAGGGCGGCATCCTTTTCAATATATTTTCTATATTCCTTAAAGGTGGTAGCGCCAATAACCTGAATCTCACCCCTGGAAAGGGCGGGTTTTAAAATATTAGCGGCATTCATAGAGCCTTCTGCCGAATCACCTGCACCTACAAGGTTGTGGATTTCATCTATAAATAAAATCACATTGCCTGCTTCTTTAATTTCGCTTACAAGACCTTTTACGCGGCTTTCAAACTGACCGCGGAACTGGGTACCAGCAACAAGGCCTGTAAGGTCTAAGAGATAAATTTCTTTATCCAAAAGTCTTGCAGGGGCCTTACCGTTTGCAATTTGTAATGCCAAACCTTCGGCAATAGCAGTTTTACCTACACCCGGCTCACCAATAAGACAGGGGTTATTCTTAGAACGGCGGGAAAGAATCTGAATAGTGCGGTAAAGCTCCTTATCCCTGCCGATAATAATATCTATTTGACCTGATTTTGCCTTATCGGTAAGATTGGTACAATATTGTTCAATAAATCTACGGCGCTTTTTCTTATCCTTCTTAGGCTCTTTTTCTTCCTTTTCTTTGGTTTCACCCTTTTCGGTGTTGCCACCCATATTGCCGAAAATTTTATTAAGGAACGGCATCGCAGGGGCAGTACCTAAATCAAAGGTTTCGTCATTTAAAACACTATCATCCATTTCTTCATTAAGCGCCATAATATCCATAAATTGTTCGCTCATTTGCTCGATATCTTCATCAGATATATTCATCCTTTTGAGCATATCATCAACAGGCTTTAAGCCCATTTCCTTAGCACAAACAAGGCAAAGTCCGTTTGGCTCGGCACCGGGGTTGGACATATCCGAAACAAAGACAACCGCGGGGCGTTTTTTACACTTAGAACACATTTTCATTATCTATTTACTCCTAAAATACATTCAACAAAAAATTAAAAATATATGTTTTAGCAATGTTTTCACTACTGAAAATCCAAAATCCGTTTGGAACAAATCTAACAATCAAGGCAATTACATTACAAAAAATCAATGCCACTGCAAGACCTCTTACAATACCCAAAACACCGCCTAAGGTTTTATTGAGTTTTCCTATCGTTTTAAAAGAGAAAAGTTTATTTAAAAGTTTTGCAATTATTTTTACAACGAATAAAAGCACCGTTATAAGTATTATAGAATAAAATATTTCTAACACGGTTACAACGGCAGGTTTTACAAGCTGTTGAGAAATATTTTGCAAGGTTTCTTTAGCATCAGTTTTATTATTATCAACTACAACCTCTTTAATTTTATCCTTGGTAATGCCATATTCATCCGCATTATCGGTTACAAAGGATGGCAAAGAACCCCAAACC
>JAZORK010000219.1:0-1371 GCA_045656485.1 Acutalibacteraceae bacterium
ATCGGCAGTCAACTTTGTCATACCAAATCTCGCCAATTCCACATTCTTAGCATTGGTTACAATACCATTACTCCATGCGAACATATCCACTACAAATTCGGTTCCCTCCAAGTTTTGTGCAGGATAAGTCTCACCATAAGATGTTTGTTGGTTTTGTGCGAATTGCCATTGCTCAAAAACAGCACTAATAGGCATCTCGTCTATCAAGCCACCTTCAGCTGCTACCCAAACGCTATCCACCCAGCCACTCTTAGGTTCTCCCTTGTCATTGGTCAATAGCATACTATCCACTACAAAACCAATCTCGTGAGAAATCAGCAATGGATTATCAATCTGATTCACTTGCTCAACAGTAAACGTATAATCATACACTGCTGGATCACGTGGTTTGCTCACCTTCGTTTTGGTAACTTTAATATAGAAAGAGTCTACAACAACCGTACCTGGATATCTACGGAAGAGCAAATTTCCTTCAGCAAAATCAACTCGCTTGTCAGGACTTACTGAAAAACCCTTTACTGTTGGATCTACAACTGGATTAGTGTTATCATCTGGCTGGTTGTTTGGGGTACAACTACTTACTAAAAACGCAGCGATAACAATGGCTAAAAAACCTAATTTTTTCATTTGTTTTGTGTTCTTGGCGGGAGTTGGCTCCTAACAACCCGTTTGGTATAAATTAATAAAATAAAGCGTGGAACCTTACTTTCGCTCCCTATGAAGCTCAGTAGTAAACGCTTCGGATAATATCTGTCTGCAAAAAATCGTTAGGGTAATTCACACACCCTACCAAAATGCGCCTGCAAAGTTACAACATTTTTTTCAATCCACCAAAAGTTTGCTGTTTTTTTTTATATTTTAATGTGTATTCCATCAACTATGCGTACTATCCTGCAACAAAAACATAAAAAAGAAGTCAATATTACATAAAAAAAGAAGGATTGTCATCCCGACAACCCAATCTTTACTTAACCTTAAATCTAATACCATGAAAAACACGGTGCAAAGGTACTGCATTTTTTCATACCCACCAAATATTTTGACGAAAAAATATGTTTTACAACACACTTTTCGTATTTTTGCAATATAGATTTGACAAAATAGCGGTATTTTTGCTAAAAATTTTGGTATTTCAAAAAATAGTAGTAATTTTGTACCCGAAAAAGTAGGGCATTTTTTTCGGCTTATCCGATAGCCGATCACCAATACCCAATGACCGAAAATAAAAATAACAACAAAATAACCTTTTTAATTAAACAATGAAACAATTAGATTTGACCCAGTACGGCATCGTAGGTACAACCGAGATCGTACACAATCCTTCTTACGAAGTACTCTTCGCAGAGGAGACAAAAGCAGAATTAACTGGCT
>JAZORK010000220.1:0-1104 GCA_045656485.1 Acutalibacteraceae bacterium
ACTTGAAAAAATCAACACATATAATAATAGTGTGTCGTCAATTATTGCAAACGGCAAAGAAATTGAGTGCGATAGGGTTGTATTAGCCACAGGTCATTCAGCAAGGGATGTTTTTGCATTTCTTAAAGATAGTGGAATAAAAATGGAGCGCAAACCTTTCTCGGTTGGTGTACGAATCGAGCATTTGCAGGAAGATATAAACAAGGCGCTCTACGGCAAGTTTTATAATCACCCAAAACTTTCGGCGGCCGATTATAAATTGGCGGTTCACTTAGAAAATGGCAGAGGAGTATATACATTTTGTATGTGCCCCGGTGGTGAGGTTATTAATTCTTCTAGCGAACAAGGCGGAATCGCCGTTAACGGTATGAGTTATTCTTGCCGTGATGGTATGAACGCAAACAGCGCAGTGCTTGTCGGTGTTAACCCTGACGATTTTTCAGGTGACGACGTTTTGGCGGGTTGTGAATTCCAACGCAGAATAGAGCAAAAGGCTTATGCAATTGCAGGCGGTAGTGTTCCGGTTACCACAGTTGGTCAGTTGGTGTTTGGTGAAGAATTTGAAATTTCAAAGGTTAAACCTACTGTCAAGCCTGAATATATATTTGCAGACCTTTCTGATATTTACCCTGACTTTGTAGTAGAAAGCTTAAAGCAAGGTATTTTGGAATTTGATAAAAAGATTAAAGGCTTTGCCGATAAGGCTGCAGTTCTTACCGCACCGGAAACTCGAAGTTCGTCACCTGTGAGAATATTGCGCAGTGAAGATTATCAAAGTATAAATCTTAAAGGCTTATATCCTGCGGGTGAAGGCGCAGGGTATGCGGGTGGCATAATGTCGGCGGCGGTTGACGGCTTAAAGATTGCTGAAAGTATAATAAATTGCCAAAATCACTAAAACATGTCCCTTTTTTATACACAAAAAAGCACTTTTCGACAAAGAATAAAAAAAATTAAAAAAAATTAAAAAAAGTGTTGACAAAAGGGGTAGGCTGTGGTATTATACTCTAGCGCCCTGAGGAACAGGCCGCAAACGAACCTTGAAAATTAAACAACGACAATAATAAGGACCCGACAATTCTTAAGAGAAATCGAGAGAAAAGT
>JAZORK010000221.1:0-2592 GCA_045656485.1 Acutalibacteraceae bacterium
CTTGTTTAAGGATTTAATTGCCTTAATGATAAGTTTTAAAACTAAGGTGAAAAACCACAAAATATATCGTGAAAAAGTAATATAAAAGATTAAAAAGCCTATAGTTATACCGAATAATATATAAAACCTTATTTCACCGTTTGTGACACTTAGAAAATATGTAAATGTAATAAAAGAAATTATAATAAAATATATTATATCTTCAAAAAATACTTTATAAAAATTATATTTACCACATTTTCTAAATGCTCTGAAAATGTCATATAAAATACAAAAGAAGAATCCTAAAATAATTGAGCAAAGAAATGCTAGAATTTGTGATTTAAGATTAATTTCCCACATATGTTACCTTAAAATTTTACTTATAAAGCTTTTCTTGTTGTCTTGTGCTGTATAAATAATGGCGTTAATTCTACCCTCTGCCGAAAGTTCACCACTTTTTGTATCAAAATTAATAATATGAAGACCAATTCCCTTTATATATAATTCCCCCAACTTTGTTTGCAGGTGAATTGTTTCTTCATCAAAACCTAAACAATCCTCTACACCCGAAAGTGTTAGAGATTTTCTATTTTCAAGAATAAGACCATGGTTATGTATATTATTTGTTTGTTCCATTGAAAAACACCCCTTAAAAATATATTTAAAGGGTGTTAATCTTATTCCATTACTCTATACATAAGAGAAGCGTCATCCTTACGGACAACCTCGTTAATAGCCGTAATCTGTGCTTTAAAATTGCGGGTACCGAAAGAAATTTCAAGTATATCCCCTATTTTAACGTCATAGGAAGCACGGGCAACCTTACCATTTACGGTAACCCTGCCGTTATCGCAAGCCTCGTTAGCAACAGTACGTCTTTTAATAATACGTGAAACTTTTAAAAATTTATCTAATCTCATAACCTTAAAATTAAGCCGCCCTTAAAGGACGGCTTTTTAGCTTAATTATTTTACAGCAGCTTTGAAAGCAGCGCCTGCTTTGAAAACAGGAGTTTTAGTAGCGGCAATTTGGATGGGAGCCTTTGTTAAGGGGTTGATACCATTTCTTGCAGCACGTTCGCGAACTTCAAAAGTACCAAAACCGATAAGTTGAACCTTACCGCCATTCTTTAATTCATCTGCAACACTGTCAATAAAAGCAGCAACAGCCTTTTCAGCGTCCTTCTTAGAAATGTTTGCTTTTTCAGCAACTGATGCGATTAATTCTGTCTTGTTCATTTTAGAACCTCCAAAAAATTTTTTAACGACCAAATCGTTTAATATGCGTATTCGCAATTGATATTGCCTAATATTTATAACACATTTTAAGGTAAAAAGCAATAGTAAATTTCAAAATTATTAATAAATAAACTTAAAATAAAGAATTATTTAGTTCTAAGCATTTTAAAGCTTGACAATTCAGATTTTGTGAATGTGCGAAAAACAAATAATCCTGTAAAATAAACCAAAATAGCGGCGATTATAGCTAAAACGGTAAATAAATTACCATTAAATAGATTAGAAATTATATATGCCACAAACCCACAAAGTAAGGATGAAAGTAGCGGTTTTGAAATTAGCATAAATAAATTCAGTTTAGTGATTTTTGAATGTAATAATATAAATAAAGAAACGATAATGTAAAGGTAACAAAATAGTGTTCCTATAGGTGCGGCATAAATGTTTACTGTAGCAATGTTTAAAAGTAATACATTCGATATACACTTAATAACAATACCGATTATTATATGAATATGCGCTTTATAGTGTAAATTAAGTGCTTGCAAGACGGTGGTTAAAGGAATTGCTATTCCTGCAAAAATTGCTGCTACGCCGTAAATTGTAAGTAAATTGCCACTTAGAGAATCGCTAGCAGAATATAACAACTTCACAATAGGTCCGCCTAAAGTTGCAAGACCAATACCTGCAGGAAAAGTTACACAAAACAGTAGTTTTAAAATGTATTGTATATTATTACGTAAGGAATCGGTATCCTTGGCAACTAAAGAACCCGTTAGCACAGGTAAAGCGGCAATACCTAACGACATTGTAATTGTGGGAATTAAGTTATAAATAGTAAATGCCTTACTTTTTACGCCGTAAAGATAGGTTGCAATATCTGAATCAATTATTTGCGGAATATTAGTAAAATACATAGATTTTAAAGTATCCATATATTCGGCAGTTAAATTTGAAAATTTAAGATTTACTGTGAATACATCAATAAGCGAAACGATACTAGCGGCAAGTGATGATATAATAATTGGTAGTGCTAACAAAAATATGGTTTTAAAATTTAGCGAAGAAAGAGTATTTATTGAATTTGCTTCAAGTTTATCTATTGGGTTGTTCTTTTTAAATTTGTGTTTTAGGTAAATTGTGGAGAACAAGGTTCCCATAGATAAAGAAAGTGTAGCTGCTGCAGCTGCAAGAGCAGGATTTTTAGTAACCTTAATAACAACAAATGAAAAAATAAGTCCTAAAATCAATTTTGTTATTGCTTCAATCAGTTTAGAAATTGCCGAAGGTTGCATATTACTAAAGCCTTCAAAATATCCACGGTAAACCGATATTATAAAGCACAAAAATACCGATGGAGTAACACTAAGTA
>JAZORK010000222.1:0-5000 GCA_045656485.1 Acutalibacteraceae bacterium
ATAAACATATGTGGTATCCTTAGCGGCATTAGGCATTCTTCCGCTAATTTCCAATCTATATTTGTATGTATATCCATCAAATTGCCATGTGCCATCTGACATTTCATAGTATGTTTTCATATTGCCTTCGATGGTGTTGACAGGTTCTAAGGGTTGATTACCACAGCCAACCAATCCTAACAGGTAGACGAATACATAAAACAATGCTATCAACTTTTTTATACAGATACCTCCTTCGTCAAATTTAAGTTTGTCAAATTAATTACATTATACCGTAAATCATTCGAAATTACAATGTTTCGCAATAAACACGAGTTTTGGGCCATTTTTAGACCATTTCAGAGGTAAGATATTTCTGCCGCAAATTTACAGCCCCCTCACACTTCCCACAATGAAACCTTTAGACTAAAACTATATTAACCCAAGATATCGCAAGGTATCTGGGGTTATTTTTTGTTATAAAAAAATTTTAAAATAATTTGCGAAAAAAGCAATTTTTATCAATCGTTTTACTTTTAGTTGTGATATAATCACATTGTAGGGAGGGGAAATATGGAGCGTACACAAATTAAGTTAGTTATAGATTATATAGAATCGCATCTTAAAGAAGAGCTTGATAATAAAACACTTGCACAAATTTCAAGTTATTCCGAATACCATTTTATACGTGTTTTTCGCAAATACATTCACCTCACACCTGCGGACTATATACGCAAGCGAAGAATATCGGAGGTAGTAAAGCACATTGGAGAACAAAACCGTTCAATGTCAGACATTGCATTCGAATATGGTTTTAACTCAAAAGAAAATTTCACACGTGCATTTAAAAATGAACATAATATCCTTCCAAGCGAATGGCGTACAACGGATTGCAGTTTAAGATTATTTATGCCTTTTTCGTTTGAGACTTGCACTTTCCAACCCACTGTATCAATGCAGTATCTAAATGAATTCAGCTTGGTAGCCTATCCTTTCTCGGACGAATCACCGCCGAATTGTTGGAATAAATACAATGTAGAAAAAAGGTCGATTAAATTATCTGGCGGAAATATTGTCGAAGACTTTGGTGCAATGATATGGGACTTCGAAAAAGAGCGACTTCTCTATTTTATAGGTATAAAGGCAGATAACGCAAAGGGTGATATTGCCGACACTTTACCGCTTAGGATTACAGGTGGTTTATATGCAGTTTTTGAAACCCCACCCGCTTCACAACACGATTTTGTAAGCACTATAAGAGCCACGTGGGATTGGATTTATAGTGATTGGTTGCCAAACAGCGGATATCGCAAAGCCAACGGCTTTGAATTAGAAAGCTATATAGAAAGCAGTAAAAAATATATAGAAAGAATATATATACCAATTGAAAAGGAGTAGATAAATATGGCAGAAATTATCAAAGTTTTTAAAGAGGACATCCCTACACTAAGGTTTATTGGAAAGAAATACGATAACTTTGGACATTGGGGCGAATGGTGGCAAAACGGATGGTTCGAATTGATTGAAAAAGCAATGGGTGGCACCGATAAAATTGTCTCTATTTGGGAAAACGGCGGTGGTTATATTGGTGTAGAAAGAAGAGCCGAAGGACAGCCCTTTGAATATTACATAGGTATGCTCACTCCAGAAGGCACACCGGTTCCTGACGGCTTTATAAGCATTGATTTTGAAAATTTAAATTTAGGTACTTGTTGGATTTACGGCAAGGAAAAGGAAGTGCATAACACCAGCGCTTGTAAGCAAAAAATTGCAGAAAGCGGCATGAAAATATGGCAGGACGAAAACGGTGCAGTTTGGTCATTTGAAAATTGCTTATGCCCCCGCTATACTACACCCGATGAAAATGGCAATATAACTCTTGATTACTGTTATTTTGTAAGCAAATAATTCCTAAACGGACTATGGAAAACCATAGTCCGTTTTTTTACTCAACAATACAAAACTACCGCTTGAATAAGGAAAAATACCGAATAGGTAGAATTTTAGATTTCGCGAAACTTAAATGCTATAATAAAACCGTAAAATTGGTGAAGGGGGATATTTTATGTATGCCATAAAAACGGTTGAGCTAACAAAAAAGTATAAAGATTTAACCGCCGTGGACCAACTGAATTTAGAAATCGAAAAGGGCGAATTGTTTTCTTTGCTGGGTGTAAACGGCGCAGGTAAAACAACGGTTATTAAAATGCTGTCTTGCCTAACACAAGCCACCAGCGGTGATGCATTTTTAAACGGCAAAAGCATTCGTAAAGAATCTTCACTCGTAAAATCGGTTATAGCTGTTTCTCCGCAAGAGGTTGCGGTTGCGAAAGGGCTAACCGTAGCCGAAAATCTTGAGCTTATGTGCGGTGTTCACGAGCTTACAAAGGACAAAAGAAAAGAAAAAACCGCCGAGCTTATAAAGAGGTTTGGTCTTGAAACTGTTATTAATAAAAAAGCGAGTACACTTTCGGGTGGTTGGCTTCGCCGACTGAGTATTGCAATGGCGCTTATAAGCGAACCGCAAATTCTTTTTCTTGATGAGCCAACTCTCGGTCTTGATGTGCTTGCCAGATACGAGCTTTGGGATTTAATTCGCTCACTCAAAGGCAAGATTACCATAATTTTAACCACGCATTATATGCACGAAGCTGAAGCGCTTTCCGACCGTATTGGTATTATGAAAAACGGCAAACTTCTTATTTGCAATACCGCCGACAAAATTAAACAAACGACAGGTTCCGACAATTTTGAACAAGCCTTTATAACAGTTGTTAAGGGGGAAGTGAAATGAGAATGTTTACACTTGCCAAACGCAACACAAAAGAAATTTTGCGCGACCCCATAAACATATTCTTCGGTCTTGGCTTTCCGCTGGTTTTAATTTTGTTACTGTCGGTTATACAAGCAAATATACCGATAAAACTCTTCGAGATTGAACACCTGACCCCAGGTATTACGATTTTTGGCTTATCCTTTATGTCATTATTTTCGGCAACCCTTATTGCAAAGGATAGGGGTAGCTCGTTACTGCAGCGCTTATATACCACACCCCTTACCGCAACCGATTATATTTTGGGTTACGCCCTGCCTATTATTCCGCTTAGCGTTACACAAAGCATAATTTGTTACATTGCCGCCGCTTTATTGGCCCTTAAAATTACGGTTAACATTTTGTACGCTATCTTACTTATCATTCCTGTTTCCTTTTTATATATCGCTTTTGGACTTCTTTGCGGAAGTGTGCTAAACGATAAGCAGGTTGGTGGTGTTTGCGGTGCTTTGCTTACCAACCTTTCGGCGTGGCTTTCGGGTATTTGGTTTGACTTAGAGCTTGTGGGCGGCACTTTTAAAAAAATCGCCTATTGTTTGCCTTTTGTTCACGCAGTAGAAATGGAACGCGCTGTACTTGCGGGGAATTTTAGCGAGATTTTCCCTCATTTGTGGTGGGTGTTAGGTTTTGCCGCAGTGTTATTTGCTTTGGCGGTATTACTGTTTTTACGCCAAATGAAAAGGCAATAACATTTCTTCGTTTAAAACCTTTGGTTCATTTAATTAGGTTCGATTCCCTGTGGCAAATGCCACGGGGAATTGTTGCTTTTTGTAGTTTTTATGTTATAATCGAAATATATGTATTTATCTAAGGAGATTACAATGGGAATACAAAATAAAATTGCACAGTATAGGGAATATAAAAACGGTGTTAGCCACTGTACCTTTAACCCAGAGGGTCCGGGTGTTGTGCGTATTCATTTAATACCGCCAAAATTCCGTTTGTTCCGTTCAAGCTCATATATCGTGATTTTGAACGGCTATTATTTATTGCCATTAGGTTATTCTTGGGCGCTTATTTTGTCAAATTTTATGAGATTTGTGAATCACTTTGACGGCAAGCCGATTACAAGAACTGATGAAGATGCCATTGTAAAACAAACCATAAATAGCGTTCACAAAGTATACCCCACCGTATCAAAAAAGGAAATTGAAGAAGACCTTGAATATTTATTAGACGTTATCTTTGCTGTAGCAAAGGGCAATAATCCCGATGCCGAGATTGAAAAGCTATCCATAAGGTCATACCGTGATAATATGACCGCCCCACACCGTATGGATTTAATGGTGAGCGCCATGACAGACGAATGCGGCAAATGGCAATGCAACCAAAAGTGTGTGTTTTGCTATGCCGCAGGGCAAGAGATGGGTAAAACGAAAGAGCTTTCAACTGAAGAATGGAAGGAAGTTATCGACCGTCTAGATTCTGCTAGTGTGCCTATGGTAACCTTTACAGGCGGCGAACCAACAATGCGTAAAGACATAGCTGAACTTATCTCTTACGCTAAGCGTATGGTTACAAGGCTTAACACAAACGGCGTAAACTTAACCCCCGAATTAGTAGAACAATTAAAAGCGGCTGGACTTGACAGTCTCCAAGTAACACTTTACTCCCACGATGAAAAAATCCATAACACCTTAGTGGGTAGTGAACACTTTACCGATACTATCAATGGTATTCGTAATGCAGTGAGTGCAGGACTAGATATAAGCGTTAACACACCCTTGTGCAAAAAGAATGCCGATTATAAAAACACATTGAAGTTTATTCATTCCTTAGGTGTTCGGTTTGTGACTCTCAGCGGTCTTATATGCACAGGTATGGCGGGAATCAACCATAATGAATACGACCTTTCTTCGCAAGAGCTGTTAGAAATTGTAAAAACCGCAAAAGAATTTTGCAACAATAACGAGATGGAAATCGACTTTACATCCCCAGGGCTTATAGATGCCCAAGAACTTGCCGAACTCGGTATGAATGTGCCAATGTGCGGCGCTTGTCTTAGTAATATGGCTATTGCCCCCGACGGAACTGTTGTGCCTTGCCAAAGTTGGCTTAGAAGTGATGCCGCCCTTGGAAATATGCTAACCGACCCATTTAAGCAAATTTGGAATCACGAAAAATCCAAAAATTTACGAAATATGTCAGAAGAAAAGGCGCTAAACTGCCCCTTCAGAACAGAGAAAGG
>JAZORK010000223.1:0-4479 GCA_045656485.1 Acutalibacteraceae bacterium
TGGCTCAACTTCAAACCTGAATCTGACGAAGTTCTTCAAGAAGTTGCTAAAATGTACACAGAAGAAACCGGCGTAGAAGTTAAAGTTGTTACTGCTGCACAAGGTGAGTACAACTCAACCTTAATTGCCGAAATGGACAAGGAAGAAGCTCCTACATTATTTGTTGTAGGTAACCAAGCTGCTGTTAAAGATTGGAAAGACGACGTTATAGATCTTAAAGATTCTGCTATTGCTAAAGAACTTAACACCGACGCTTACAATTTGTATGATGAAAACGGCAAGCTCGTTTCTATCGGTTACTGCTATGAATGCTACGGCATCATCGTTAACCCCACATTAATCGAAAAAGCCGGCTACAAGATGGAAGACATCAAAAACTTTGACGGCTTAAAGAAAGTTGCTGAAGATATCCACGCTCGTGCTGAAGAATTAGGTTTCGATGCTTTCTCAGCTTCTGACATGGACGGTTCTTCTTCATGGCGTTTCACCGGTCACATGGCTAACCTTGAATACTACTATGAATCCAAGGAAGCTGGCGGTTGGAAAGAATGTCCTCCCGAACTTACCGGTAAGTACATGGAAAACTTCAAGAACCTTTATGACCTTTGCATTAACAACAGCTTAACAGATGCTAAAGATTTAGCTACTGGCGGTCACGATGCTCAAAATCAATTTAAGACTGGCAAAGCTGCTTTCTATGTAAACGGTTCTTGGGAATATGGTGCAGTTAAAGATGCAGTTCCTAACGCTACTATGATTCCTTACTATGCAGGCGTTGCTGGCGAAGAAAAAGCTGGTCTCAACTGCGGTACCGAAAACTGTTGGGCAATCAACGCTAATGTAAGCGAAGCTGACCAAAAGGCTACTATGGACTTTATGGTATGGTGCGTAACTGACCCCGAAGCTTCTCGCAAGTTAGTTGATTCTTTCGGCATTATGCCTTTCAAAAATGCTGCTGAATCTACCAACGGTTTCCTTAAGGATGCTGCTAAGTACACCGCTGACGGTCATTACGTAATGGATTGGGCTACAAACTATCAACCCAACGTTGATGCTTATCGTGCAGCTTTAGTATCTGCTCTTAACGACGACAACAAAGACCAAACTGATGCTAACTGGGCAAAAGTTAAGACCGCTTTCGTAGACGGTTGGGCAACTCAATACAAGGCAGTTAACAAATAATTTTTGTTAAACTGAATAGCTACTAATTAACTACTGGGCGAGGCGGCGAGATATTCGCCTCCTCGCCTCACTCTTTCCTTCGAAAAAATCTCAAAAAAGGAGACTTAAAAATGAAAAATAGGCGCCGCAACGTAAATGCCCTTCAAAAGCCTATGGTACGTTGGAGTTGGTTTTTCCTTCTTCCAATGGTAGCGGCTTTTGCAATCGGCTTTGTTTGGCCTTTTATACAAGGTATATACCTCTCATTTTGCGAATTCCGTCTTATTTCCAATGCAAAATGGGTAGGATTTAAAAATTACGCAGAAGTATTTCAAGATAAAGGATTTTTACGTTCCTTTGGCTACACAGCACTTTTTGCTATTGTCAGTTTAGTTATTATAAATGTACTTGCCTTTTTGGTGGCTTACGTACTAACACTCGAAATTAAGGGTTCTAACCTATTCAGAACAGTATTCTTTATGCCAAACCTCATTGGCGGTATCGTTTTAGGTTATACTTGGAATATGATTTTTGATGGTATTTTATCCAAATACGGCACATCTATTGTTCAAGAACCAACTTGGGGCTTCTGGGGACTTATAATTCTTCTCAGTTGGCAACAAATCGGTTATATGATGATTATCTATATTGCAGGTTTGCAGGCAGTCCCAGGTGATATGCTTGAAGCCGCTAAAATCGACGGTGCAAACAGCGTTCAAACACTTTTCCGTGTCATCATTCCTAACGTTATGCCAAGTATTACAATTTGTACCTTCTTAGCACTCACTAACGGCTTTAAATTGTTCGACCAAAACTTAGCCTTAACAAATGGTTTCCCCCATATTATCCAACCCGACGGTTCGTCAATTCAAACTACCGAAATGGTAGCCCTTAACATCTATAATACCTTCTACAGTCAGGGCACTAATGCTCCAGGTTTTGCACAGGCTAAGGCTGTTGTATTCTTTATAGTTGTTGCAACACTCAGTATTTTACAACTTACATTCACAAGAAAGAAGGAGGTTCAACAATAATGGCACGAAAGAAACTTTCTGCTCCAAACAACACCGCAGGTAAAACAATTCTTACCGTTATAATGTCTATCATAAGCATTATCTACGTTTTACCCGTATTTGCGGTTGTTATGAACTCCTTCAAAGCTAATACCTTCGTTAAAACCGATACTTTCGGTTGGCCTTCAGGCGAATCTTTTGTCGGCTTTGCAAACTTTATTAAGGGTATGACCTTTGGTAACTACCCATTTGTAAAAAGCGTTTTATATAGTGTTGTTATTACCATACTTTCAACCTTTTTAATTCTTCTTTTCACATCAATGGCAGCATGGTATATTACCCGTCGCGACACCTTGTTTTGTCGTGCTATATACTTCCTTTGCGTATTTTCAATGGTAGTACCTTTCCAAATGGTAATGTATCCCTTGTCAAAAACAGCCGACAAGTTCGACCTTGACACCCCTTGGACTATTCCCGTTATCTACCTCGGCTTCGGCGCAGGTCTTGCGGTGTTTATGTTCTCAGGCTTTGTAAAGAGTATTCCCTTAGAAATTGAAGAAGCCGCCGCAATTGACGGTTGTAACCCCTTCCGTATTTTCTTCTGGGTTGTTCTTCCTATGATGAAGCCAACACTCATTTCTGTTGGTATTTTGGAAATTATGTGGGTTTGGAACGACTATCTCTTACCCTATTTGTCACTTGACATTAACGAATACAGAACTATTCCGATTCATATTCAATATTTAAAAGGCAGCTACGGCACAGTAGACTTAGGTGCTACAATGGCATTAATTCTTTTAAGCATTATCCCAGTTGTTATATTCTATCTACTTTGTCAAAAGCACATTATAAAGGGGGTTGCTGCAGGTGCTGTTAAAGGATAATAAAATCGAGCGAAGCAGTGGTATTTTAATGCCGATATTCTCGCTTCCCTCCCCTTACGGTATTGGTACACTTGGTGAAGCCGCACGTGATTTTGTCGACTTTTTGGCTAACTCTAAACAAGCCTGGTGGCAAATTTTACCCGTAGGACCCACAAGCTACGGTGATTCACCCTACCAAAGCCCCTCTACCCATGCGGGTAATCCTTATTTTATCGACCTTGATATTTTGGTTAGTGACGGTCTATTAAAGCAGTCGGAAATTGACAAGCTTTTTTGGGGCAACGACCCTTCACTTGTTGATTACGGCGCACTTTACGAAAACCGCTACAAGCTTTTACAAAAGGCTTGTGATCGAGGTTACGAACGTGACTTAAAAAAGATTACCGCTTTCGAAAAGGAAAACGCAAATTGGCTACCCGATTATGCCTTGTTTATGGCGGTTAAAAAGCACTTTGGTATGCGCTGCTGGCTCGAATGGCCCGATGAAGATATCCGCCTCAGAAAGCCTGAAGCTATAGCCTTTTATACCGAAAAATTGGCTGACGATATTCGCCTTTTCACCTATCTTCAGTACCTTTTCTTTGCTCAATGGAACCTTTTTCGTGAATATGCTCACGAAAAAGGCATCGGCATAATAGGTGATATTCCGATTTATGTAGCGCTTGACTCGGTTGACGTTTGGGCTTCACCCGAAAGCTTCCAGCTCGACAGCAAAGGCTTTCCCACCGAGGTTGCGGGTGTACCACCCGATCAATTCACAGCTGACGGTCAGCTTTGGGGTAATCCCCTTTACAATTACGAATATATGCAGTCTAACGGCTACAAATGGTGGATAGACCGCATTGGCGGCGCTTCCAAGCTTTATGACGTTGTTCGTATCGACCATTTCCGTGGTTTTGAAAGCTATTGGGCAGTACCCTATGGCGAAAAAACCGCTATGAACGGCCGTTGGGTAAAGGGACCTGGTATGTCACTTATATCGGTGCTTAAAAACTGGTTCCATAACATAAGCTTTATTGCCGAAGATTTAGGCTACCCTTCACCCGAAGTTGTGCAGCTGCTACACGATTCCGAATTCCCCGGTATGAAGGTTTTAGAATTTGCCTTTGACCCGAGTGAGAGCAGCGTTTATCTTCCACATGCTCACCATAAAAACTGTGTTTGCTACACCGGCACACACGATAACGACACACTAAAGGGTTGGCTTGACTCAGTAGAGCCTGAAAGTTTAGAAATGGCCAAGGAATACCTTGGTTTAAACGAAAACGAAGGCTATATCGAGGGCATTATCCGTGGCGGTATGGCAAGTGTATCACGTCTTTTCGTAGCACAAATGCAGGATTATTTAAAGCTTGATAACAGTGCTAGAATAAACACCCCCGGCACAGCAGAGGGTAACTGGCGTTGGAGAATGGCAAAGG
>JAZORK010000224.1:0-26795 GCA_045656485.1 Acutalibacteraceae bacterium
TTTCAAATATTTGCTAAAAAATATACACCGCAAAAATTTTTAGTTTTTGCGGTGTAAAATTTAGGTTAAAAGACTTAAAATTATTCGGTTCTTAGTGCTATTACAGGGTCTTTCTTAGCGGCAGAGCGTGACGGAATAAGACCCGAAAGCATGGTGAGTAAAATGCTTATTATTACAAGAGTAATAGCAACAGGAACAGGTAATATTGCATTAAGGTTATTAATGTTTGTTAGCTCGTGTAAAATAAGGTTTATCGGAATGCATAACAGGTAGGTGATAAGCACACCTAACGCACCCGAAGTAAAGCCGATAATAACCGTTTCGGCATTGAACATTGTTGAAACATTGCGTTTTGAAGCACCGATAGCGCGTAAAATACCAATTTCCTTGGTGCGTTCCTGTACCGAAATTAAGGTGATAACGCCAATCATAATGGAAGAAACTACAAGTGATACAGCTACAAAGGCTATAAGAACATAGGTGATAGCGTTTATGATGGTGGTAATAGAAGACATCATAATACCTAAATAGTCGGTATAACTGATTTTTGAAAGGTCGTCGACATCCTCATTGTAGTCGTTAATTGCTTCTTCAATTATATCTTTTTCTTCAAAGGTGGTAGCAAAAATATTAATGGTAGAAGGTGTGTCAAGACTTACAAAACCGAGTTCTCGCATATTGCTTTCATAGCTTGAATCAGAAAATTCCAAAACTTCGTCATAGTATAAAGCACATTCGGCGGTCGTGTAGTTGGATTTTTCCATTTCTAAAGCGGCTATTAATTGCTCGTTGGTCATAACTGCAAGTTGACCCGCAACGGTAGAGGCATATTGAGATTTGTACTGTTCTTCTAAAATTGAAGAGAAAATTTCCTTTAAATCTTCATCCTTCATTGAAGCTAAATAATTGCCCATTTCGGTTTCACTCATACCTGTTTGGCCCGATAAAGCAGGGGTAAGGGTTGTTTCAATATCTTGCCTTGTCATACCGTCAAGAGTGCTTTTCACAAAGGCTTCCACTTCACTTTTGGCAGGAACGGATTTGATTTTAACGTAGGTTTCTGCCTTTTGTGTATTGTCAAGCGAATTTAAGTACTTTTTAAATTCGGACTGTTTTTCTTTATCGCTTAAGTTTTTGCTGTTTTCACTAAAGGGAAGATTTGTGAAAATATCGGTTTTTGGTTTTTCTTTTTGTGCCTTTATCGCTTTTGAAGAGTGCGATTTTTCAACAACGTATTCGGTAAGGGATTTAGTATATCCAATAGCGCCCGAAAGCATTGTAGAAACGGCTTCCTCGTTTGGACGGATAATGCCTGTAACCTTAAGATTTATACCGTTGTCATAAAGGTATTTAAGACCTGCTGCGGTTTCACGCAAGTCGGTATAAAGACCGCTTTTTTCATCTAGGGTATAGCAGTCGGAATTAAGTATTACACGGAATTCTCTTGCGCAAATTTCTTCGTAAGACCATTTCTTTTGTTCATATTCAAGAATGGTTTTGTTTATTGCGGCATCTGCTAAAGCGTTGATTTCTTCTTTGGTTTTAAGGCCTAAAGCATAAAGGGTTATATCGTCAAGCTCGTTGTTTTCATCGAGCACAAGCACAATTTCGTCATAGCTGTTGGGCCAATCACCGTAAACCATATCGTACTGTTTTTTGATAAGGGGATTTATAAGCTCGCCGTTTTTGCCTGTAAGCATTTCTTGCCATAGGTTCATGCCGCCGCCCATAGTCATCATACTGGCGCCCATGCCTGCATTTTCATGCATTTGAACGGCACCGGTCGTATCCATACCAAGATTTTCGAGCATAATTTCTTGCATAAGTTCTTGCGAGTCGGAACGGATAATTTCACCCTCGCCGTTTTCGGTATACACAAGCATATCAAAGTCATAGGTGTAAGAAACACCGTTCACAGCGTTTTTAAGCTTTTCGTTATCGCTATCCTTTGCAAGTTGGTTTTCGAGATAAGTTTTAAAGGATTTAAGGTCGTTTTTATTGGTTTCAGCAGTATTTAAGGCGTTAAGCATATCGTAAATCATGGATTTTTGATAAACTGCATCGTTTTCGTGCCTTTCGGCTGCTGCGGCTGAGCCTATGAAGGCTTCTAAAAGCGAGGAAATATCCATCGATTGATTTTCAAGTGTTAAGGGGTAGGATGAAAGGGTGTCCTCTTGGACGATGTTAATGTAGGTTGTCATACCCTGTGAAACTGCAAAAATCAGTGCGATACCGATTATACCAATGCTACCCGCAAAGGAGGTCAAGAGAGTCCTGCCCTTTTTTGTGAAAAGGTTTTTAAGCGAGAGCGAAAAGGAGGTTGCGAGTGACATTGAAGGCATTTTGGCTTTTTTATGCTTAGCCTTTTTTGTAACCTCAGTTTTGTTTTTGGTTTCTTCTTTTAAAAGTTCATCTTCAGTCAAGGGGGCGCTGTCACTGGTCACAACACCGTCAAGCATACGAATAATTCTAGTAGAATATTCTTCGGCAAGCTCTGGGTTGTGGGTGACCATAATTACAAGGCGCTCTTTAGAAATTTCCTTCAAAATTTCCATAACCTGAACGCTGGTTTCGGTATCAAGTGCACCGGTAGGTTCGTCGGCTAAAATAATATCGGGGTTGTTTACAATGGCACGGGCAATGGCAACACGTTGCATTTGTCCGCCCGACATTTCGCTTGGTTTTTTCTTTAATTGGTCTGCAAGACCTACCATTTCGAGCGCTTCAACAGCCCTTTTTTTACGCTCCCTTTTAGAAACACCCGAAAGTGTTAAGGCTAACTCAACATTCTGCAAAACTGATTGGTGAGGAATAAGGTTATAACTTTGAAAAACAAAACCTACCGAGTGGTTGCGGTAGTTATCCCAATCCCTGTCTTTAAAATGCTTTGTGGAAACACCGTTTATAAAAAGGTCACCTGCGGAATATTTATCAAGTCCGCCGATTATATTTAAAAGTGTTGTTTTACCGCAACCCGATTGACCGAGTACCGAAACAAATTCGCTTTTGCGGAACTGCAAATCAACACCTTTAAGTGCGTTAACGGTAGAGCTTCCTGCTACATAATTTTTCTTAATGCCCACTAATTTCAGCATAATAAATTCCTTTCTATAGTACAATGCTTTAATTATAAACCTAAATTAGAAAGTTGCAACATAAAACTTTCCTAATTTATAAAAAATTTACAAATATTTTATGGTTAAAATAACAATTGATAAAAGTGCACAGTAGTGTTATAATGAAAAAAATTTTGAAAATGGAGGTTATCGTTATTTTTAAATCAGTTAAACAATTTTTTGCCAAAGCAATGAAAATAACCAAGTCGCAGTTTAAAAATGCGGTGGCCTGTCTTTTGATTTTGGCGGTATTTTTGGCTACTGCCTTTTCACCAGGGTACGATTTCGCAAACAAATTTGACATTTTCTCATCCCGCAAGATTGTGGAAAATATAAAGAATCTTGAGCTTAATATGACTTCGGTTATTTACTTTAAAAATGAAGCGGGTAACTGGCAGGAATATAAGCGTGTTCATGGTGATGAAAATCGCATTTGGGTGTCGCTTAAAAAGATGCCTAAACATCTGCAAGATGCATTTATTGCCATAGAGGATGAAGATTTTGAAAAACACGGCGGTGTTGACTGGCAACGCACTATTTTAGCCGTAGCGAATCAAGTTTTTAAGTATAGCTCGGTAGAGTTTGGAGCTTCTACAATAACCCAACAGCTTATTAAAAATCTTACTTGGGATAATGAAAAGGTATACAGCCGAAAAATACGTGAAATAGTTCGCGCATTATTTATAGAAACCCAGTGTTCTAAGGACGAAATTTTAGAAGCATATCTTAATACTATTGCTTTAGGTAACGGTATTAACGGTGTTCAGGTTGCGGCAAATTATTATTTTAATAAAGACGTGTCTGAACTTAGTATTGTTGAATGTGCTGCAATAGCGGCCATTACAAAAAATCCTTCAAGATACAATCCTGTGCGCAGTATGGAGGAAAAC
This sequence comes from Acutalibacteraceae bacterium, assembly GCA_045656485.1. GTDB lineage: Bacteria > Bacillota > Clostridia > Oscillospirales > Acutalibacteraceae > UBA737. The sequence goes on from JAZORK010000224.1 coordinate 4,007, forward strand.
ACCGCCCGACGTCGCACCGTGCTTATGAAGATGCACGAGCAGGGTTATATAACCTATGAAGAGCTTCAAAAGGCATATTATCAGGAAATCGAGCTTGATTTTTCTCAAAAAGAAACCCTTGATACCGATATTAACGACTATTTTATAGATACGCTGATAGAAGAGGTTATAGAAGATTTAGCCGAAAAATATGAATGTGGGCAGGATATTGCTTCGCAAATGTTTTATAACGGCGGTTTTAAAATTTATTCTACTATGAACCCTACTGTACAGTCGACTATGGAAGAGGTATATAATAACCGTAAGCGTTACTTCTATGAACAGCGCCGTAATGACAACGGTGAAATGGAAGATGTGCAATCGGCAATGGCGGTAATGGATTACGAGGGTCATATTGTTGGTGTTGTCGGCGGTGTTGGTGAAAAAACCGTTAACCGTGGTCTTAACAGGGCGGATGTTCCTCGTCAACCAGGCTCTACAATGAAGCCTTTGGGTGTTTACGCATTAGCAATTGAAGAAGATATTGCCGATTATACATCGGTAGTGTTGGATAAACCCGTAAAGGATTATCCCGAAAAGGGTAAATGGGGACCGCGTGAATGGTTTGGCAGTTATTTAGGTGAAGTGCCGCTTAATTACGCCTTGCGCCGTTCTATGAATGCTGTTCCTGTAAGGCTTATTAATAAGGTTGGAATTGATACGTCCTATAAATTTTTGACTAAAAAATTAAACTTTAAACACCTAGTTAATGCTGATAAAAATGCATCGGCATTGGCGCTTGGCGGTTGCACCTATGGAATAACACCTATAGAATCGGCATCGGCTTTTGCTGTTTTTGGCAACGGCGGTATGTATCACGAACCTACAACTTATTATAAAGTTGTTGATACCGGCGGGAATGTTGTGCTACAAAATAAAAAGGGTAAAAGGGTTATAAGCTCTGCTACGGCTACTATTATGAACCATTTGCTCAGAGAGGTTATCTATAAAGAAGGCGGCACAGGCGGTAGCGTTGCGGGCTTTAATTACCGTATGAAAGCCTATGCTAAAACAGGTACAACAAGTGACACTAAAGACTCTTGGTTAGTAGGCGGTACACCGTATTACGTTGGTGCAGTATGGTACGGTTTTGACCATAATATGCGTGTTTATAACACCAGTGCAGCAAAATCGGTATGGCGTGACGTTATGCGAGAAATACACAAGGACCTTGAGGTAATAGAGTTTCTGGATAGCGAGGATGTTTACCGCAAGGGCGACGGCTTCTATAAAAAAGGCACAAAACCCGGTAAAACCGTAAAAGAAGAGGATTATTTACCAGAAGAAGAGATAGAAGAGGAAGAAATTACTTCTTCGGAAGAAATCACATCCTCTGATAGTTCTTTGCCTCAAACTTCCGAGCCTAATGATTCTTCGAGTATTCCCGATGTGAGCGATACCCAAAGCGGTGATGTATCGTCGGATGTTTCGTCGGACGTTTCATCGGATGTTCCTTCGGATACTTCGTCGGATGTATCATCGGATGCTTCATCGGATGTCTCGGCTGACATTCCGTCCGAGGAAACTCCAAGCAGCATTCCTAGTGAAGATACTTCGACAGATACTTCTTCTGATTCTCAAACAAGTACACCGACTGATACTTCGCAAGATAATACTTCGGCTCAACCTAGTAATATTCAATAATTTAAACACCCGTATTTTTGAAAAATATGGGTGTTTTTTATTTGACAAAGTGTATTATATATAATATAATATATAAGTTAATCTATATTAAGGGATGTTTTTAAATGGCAAAGATAGAAAATTTGCGAAATATAGCTATTATAGCTCACGTAGACCACGGTAAAACCACACTTGTAGACCAGCTTTTAAGACAAAGCGGTACATTCCGTGATAACGAATCGGTGGACGAGCGTGTTATGGACTCTAACGATTTAGAAAGAGAACGCGGTATAACCATACTTTCTAAAAACACCAGTGTAATGTATGGCGATATTAAGATAAACATTGTTGACACTCCTGGTCACGCCGATTTTGGTGGCGAGGTTGAGCGTATTTTACAAATGGTTGACGGTGTACTTTTGCTTGTAGATGCCTTTGAAGGTTGTATGCCTCAAACCCGTTTTGTGCTTAAAAAGGCTTTGGCACTTAATAAAAAGGCAGTTGTGGTTGTTAATAAAATTGACAGACCTATGGCAAGACCTTACGAGGTTGTTGATGAAGTGCTTGATTTGTTTATTGAGCTTGGCGCCGATGAAGAACAAATCGAGTTCCCTGTGGTGTTTGCCTCAGGCCGTGACGGCTATGCTTCGTTTTCGCCCGATATTAAGGGTGAGGATATGCGCCCACTTTTTGATGCTATTGTAAAAGAAATCGATGCCCCCGAAGGCGATAAGGAAGCTCCTTTGCAAATTCTTTTCACCAATATTGAATATGATGAATACTTAGGCAGAATCGGTGTTGGCAGAGTTTTGCGTGGCACCGTAAAATCGGGGCAGTCGGTGGCGCTTTGCCATAAGGACGGCAGTTCTAATAACTTGAAAATTGCAAAGCTCTTTATGTACAAGGGTCTTAAAAGGGTAGAGGTTGAAACGGCGGCTGCAGGTGATATTATTCAGGTTGCAGGGCTTGAAAGCCTTGAAATCGGCGAAACTGCCTGTGCTACCGATTGTATTGAGCCATTACCTTTTGTTAAAATAGACGAGCCTACCTTGTCGATGAACTTTATGGTTAATAATTCACCCTTTGCAGGTAGGGATGGCAAGTTTGTAACTTCACGTAATTTACGTGATAGACTTTTCAAAGAGGTTATGACCAACGTAAGCTTAAGGGTTGAAGAAACTGACTCGGCTGATACCTTTAAGGTTTCGGGCAGAGGCGAATTACACCTTTCTATTTTAATAGAAACAATGCGTCGCCAAGGTTACGAATTCCAAGTTTCACCACCCGAGGTTATTTATAAAAAGACCGACGATGGTAAAATTTTAGAGCCTATTGAACTTTTAATGATTGAAGTTCCTGAACAATATGTGGGTGCGGTTATGGAAAGACTTGGTACCCGCAAGGCCGAAATCAAAAATATGGGTACTCGTGAAGGCGGCACTTCTCACCTTGAATTCTTAATTCCCGCACGTGGGCTTTTGGGCTACCGTTCACAGTTCTTGACCGACACTAACGGCAACGGTATTATGAACCACGTGTTTAACAGTTATGAAGAATTTAAGGGTGATATTGCTCAACGCTCGACAGGTTCGATTGTAGCCCACGAAACAGGCGATGCTACCGGCTACGGTCTTTATAATACCCAAAGCCGTGGCAGACTTTTCATTGGTCCTGCTACCGAAGTGTACGAAGGTATGATAGTAGGCGAAAATCCCAAAAACGAAGATATTGTATGTAACGTTTGTAAGAAAAAGCAGCTTACTAATACTCGTGCTTCGGGTTCGGACGATGCTTTACGCCTTGTACCCCACACAGTATTAAGCCTTGAACAGTCGCTTGAATTTATAAAAAATGATGAATTGGTTGAAATTACACCAAATAACATAAGACTCCGCAAGAAAATTTTGAATAAAGAAGAACGAATGAAGTACGAATCGAAGAGAAAATAATGAATTATATTATTCTTGATTTAGAGTGGGACAGCACCTTTTTTAAGGCGCAAAAACGATTTATAAACCAAATTTTGCAAATTGGTGCTGTCAAGCTTAATGAGAAATTTGATATTGTTGATACCTTTGAGGTGACTATAAAATCGGATATTTGTAATAAAGTTACCGGCAGGTTCGCACGGCTTACGGGTATAACAAACGAAGTAATGCGTGCAGGGGTGCCCTTCTCAAATGCGGTTGAACAATATAACGCTTGGGTTGGTGACGGTGCCGTTACAATGACCTGGAGTAATTCGGATTTATATACAATCATTTCAAATGAAGAAGATTTACTAAAGGGGCAAAGATTTAAAATACAAAAATACCTCGATTTACAAAAGTTTATCCAAAACGAAATGTATTTAAGGGGTTATACCGATAAAAACCAGGTATCCTTAGCACTTGCGGCTGACTTTTTGAAAATCCAAACCGATAATATTGATTTTCACACCGCAAAGGATGATAGCTTAGTGGCGGCTTATCTTTTAAAGAAGTGCTACAACGAAGAAAGATTTACTCCACTTATAAAGGATGCAACTAATCCTGAATTTTATAAAAGATTACGCTTTAAAAGCTATTCAATATCAAATCTACACGATGAAAACATAGATAAAAAATATTTAGAATTCAACTGCCCTAAATGTAAAGCCAAGGCAACAAAGGTTTCAAAATGGAAATATTCAAACCGTTGGTTTTCGGCAAACTTTATATGCAGTTGTGGTGAAAAATTTAACGGTAGGGTAATGTTTAGAAAAACTTACGATGACCTTATCGTTAAACAAAAAATTTGCGATTATAAAGAAAAAAAGAAAAAAACAGAAGAAGCGAAGGTGTAAAAATGTCTGAAACAAAACGTTCAAGCTGGGGCAGCAGCGCCACCTTTATTTTGGCGGCGGTTGGCTCGGCTGTAGGTCTTGGTAACGCTTGGCGTTTTCCAAATCTTGCCGCAAAGCACGGCGGCGGTGCGTTCCTTTTGGTTTATGTTGCCGCAATGCTTATAATCGGCATACCACTACTTATGATGGAAATTTCCATCGGTCGCAAAATGCGTTCGGGTGCTCCCGGGGCACTGCGCAAAATGAACAAGAAGTTTGAGCCTATCGGTTGGGCGGCTACCACCAATGCATTTGTTATTGTTACATACTACGCTGTGGTTTTTGCCTGGGTTATTATGATGGCAATTTACAGCTTTAAGTTTGTTAATATGACAGGCAACAATGAAGCGGCAAGTAGTTTGTGGTCAAACCTTATTAAAACTACAGGCACATTAAAAGGCTTTGATACGTTATCTATTCCTGTTATAATTTGCCTTGTTGTTGCTTGGGGACTTATTTATTACTGCATTCGTAACGGCACAAGCAGTGTTGGTAAGATTATTAAATATCTTGTGTTTTTACCGGTTTTGTGTTTAGGATTTATGGCAATAAAGGGCACTACAATGCCAGGCGCAGGTGCAGGTCTTGCAGCTTTCTTTATTCCTGATTTTTCGGCCCTTTCAAATCCAATGCTTTGGGTCGACGCTGTAGGACAAGTATTCTATTCAATGTCGGTTATGATGGCAATTATGATTGCTTACGGCTCTTTCCTTGACGACAGCAGCAATATTGCCCGTGACGGTATTATAATTGCTTTTTCTGATTTGGCAGTAAGCTTACTTTCGGGTGTTGTAATGTTTACCACAATGTACGGCACCGGACTAGAAGATATGCTAGCGCAAAAGTCGGGCCCTGGTCTTGCTTTTGGTGTTTATCCAACCGCTATTGTAAACCTTTCAAACAGCGGTGTGTTTAATGCAATATTTGCTTTTGTTTTCTATTTCTGTCTTTGTACTTTGGCTATCGACTCGGCTTTCTCGCTTGTTGAAGGTATTTCAACCGCATTTTCCGACAAGTTCGGTACCGACAAAAAGAAAACCACCATTACAATTTGCGTAATTGCAGGTGTTATTTCTTTGATTTATACCACAGGCGCAGGTCTTGCAGTGCTTGATATTGTAGATAACTGGTGCAACAGCTTTACGCTTATTCTAATCGGCGTGCTTGAAACTGTGGCAATTGGTTGGTTCTTTAAAACAGGTAAAATCGTTAAGGAAATCAACCGCAATTCTAAAAAGTTTAAAATGCCTAAAATTTGGTTCGATACTGCTGTAAAAGTAGTGGCGCCTATATCCTTGGGTATTTTGTTTGTTTGGAATATAATCGACCTTTTCAAAAATAAGGGCGGTATTTACGGCGCGGCTGACGGCTATAATCTTTTATCCAACATTTTGGCAGGCTGGCTTGTATTTGCACTTTGCCTTGTTAGTGGCTTTGTTATTCCACGCTTTAAATCAAAATCAAAATCTACCGAGCAGGAAGAAACTTGGGAAGATTAATTACAACTTAGTAAACTTGCATAAATTTGCATAAATATTCCATAAAGTTATGGTAAAAAGCAAGAAAATGTAGAAAACTCTTGCATATTTATTCAAAATAATGTATAATTTATGCATAAAATATGAAAAATTAATGCATATACTGCATATGGAGGTATTATTATGAGTAAGAAAGAATTTAAAAAGGTAGTTTTAGCATATTCGGGCGGTCTTGATACATCTATCATTATCCCTTGGCTTAAGGAAAACTACAACAATCCCGAAATTATTGCTGTATCGGGTAACGTAGGTCAAGCTGACGAGCTTGAAGGCTTAGAAGAAAAGGCTTTAAAGACAGGCGCTTCTAAACTTTACATTGAAGACCTTACAAAAGAATTTTTAGACGATTATGTTTTCCCTTGCGTACAAGCAGGTGCTTTGTATGAAGATTATCTTTTAGGTACTGCTTTTGCACGTCCCCCCATTGCTAAGAGAATTGCTGAAATCGCTATCGCTGAAGGCGCAGACGCTATCTGCCATGGTTGCACAGGTAAGGGTAACGACCAAGTTCGTTTTGAGCTTGCTATTAAGGCTTTCGCACCTGATATGCCTATTATTGCTCCTTGGCGTGAATGGGATATTAAATCTCGTGAAGAAGAAATCGAATATGCTGAAGCACACAATGTTCCCCTTAAGATTAACCGTGAAACCAACTATTCTAAGGATAAGAACATTTGGCACTTATCACACGAAGGTCTTGATTTAGAAGACCCCAAAAACGAACCCTTATATAATAAGCCCGGCTTCTTAGAAATGGGCGTTTCTCCCGAAATGGCACCCGACAAGCCAACCTATGTTACCATTCATTTTGAAAAGGGTATCCCCACCGCAGTTGATGGCAAGGAAATGGATTCTGTAGGTATTGTTACTACCCTTAATAAATTGGGTGGCGAAAACGGTATCGGTCTTTTAGACATTGTTGAAAACCGTCTTGTTGGTATGAAGTGCCGTGGTGTTTATGAAACTCCAGGTGGTGCAATTCTTTACAAGGCACACAATGTTCTTGAAACAATTTGTCTTGATAAAGACACCGCACACTATAAAGCATTAGTAGCACAAAAGTTGGCTGAAAATGTTTACAACGCATTATGGTTTACTCCTTTGACCGATGCTATTTTGGCATTCGTTAAGGAAACCCAAAAAACTGTAACAGGCGACGTTACCTTAAAGCTTTACAAAGGTAATATGATTAACGCAGGTGTTTCTTCACCCTATTCACTCTACGACCCCGAAATCGCAACCTTTGACGAAGACGACGTTTACGACCAAAGCGATGCTACAGGCTTTATTAACCTTTATGGTCTTTCAACCAAGGTTAACGCTAAGATGAAAGCAAAGAACAATCTTAAATAAAAAGTAGGTATTTATAATGGAAAAAATGTGGGCAGGAAGGTTCGAAAAGGCGTTAGATAAATTAGCTGACGACTTTAACTCTTCAATTCATTTCGACTCTCGAATGTATAAACAGGATATCACAGGCTCTATAGTACACGCTATGATGCTCAGCAATAAGGGCATTATCACAAAGGCTGAATGTGAAGAAATCATAGCAGGCCTTAGCGGTATATTAGAGGATATCGAAAATGGTAATTTAGCTATCGATATGAACGCTGAAGATATACATATGTTTGTTGAAGGTGAGCTTACCAAAAGAATTGGTGACACAGGCAAAAAACTTCACACAGCACGTAGCCGTAACGACCAAGTAGCCCTTGACGTTAGACTTTACTTAGGTAATGAGTGTGAAGAAATCGGCAAATCCTTGCTTTCGCTTATCTCGGTTATTAAAGATAAGGCGGAAGAATACAAAGATGCTATTATGCCGGGTTACACCCACTTGCAACGTGCTCAACCTATAACCTTCGCTCACCACATTTTAGCTTATGCATTTATGCTAAAGCGTGATTACGATAGAATAAACGATGCTTTATCTAGAATGTGGTCACAAAGTCCTATCGGCTCTTGTGCTTTAGCAGGTACTACTTATGATACCGACCGCGAATTTGAAGCCGAAAAACTCGGCTTCAGCGGTATTTCGCTTAATAGTATCGACGGTGTATCTGATAGAGATTTTTGTTTGGAGCTTATGTCGGCTTTCTCAATTCTTATGATGCATCTTTCCCGTTTTTCAGAGGAAATTATCCTTTGGTCAAGCTGGGAGTTTAAGTTTATTGAGCTTGACGACAGCTACACCACAGGCTCTAGTATTATGCCTCAAAAGAAAAATCCTGATATGGCTGAGCTTGTTCGTGGTAAAACAGGCAGAGTATACGGCGATTTAATGGCTTTACTCACCACCCTTAAGGGTTTGCCGCTTGCATACAACAAGGATATGCAGGAAGATAAGGAAGCAATTTTTGATGCGGTTGATACCGTTAAAATGTGCTTAGGCGTATTTACACCTATGATTGCTACAATGACCGTTTTGAAAGACAATATGTATAAAGCGGCACAAAAAGGCTTTATTAATGCTACCGACTTAGCCGATTATCTTGTTAAAAAGGGTATGCCTTTTAGAACTGCCTATAAGCACGTTGGCGAAATTGTAGGCTATTGCATTAAAGAAAATTTAGTGCTTGAAACATTACCACTCGAAAAATATAAGGAATTCAGCGAAACCTTCGAAGAAGATTTATTCGGCGAAATTTCACTCGAAACCTGTGTTAGCAAACGTATTTCTAAGGGTGCTACAGGACCTGAGTCGGTCAAAACACAAATAGACTTTTTAACGGAGTTTTTAAATGAAAAAGGTATTCATTGACGGCAGTGCAGGTACCACAGGCCTTAGAATTGCCGAAAGACTTGAAAATAGAAAAGATATAACACTTATAAAATTAACCGAAGAAAACCGCAAGGATATAAACGCAAGAAAAGAAGCTTTAAATCAAGCTGATATTGCTTTTTTATGTTTGCCCGATGCAGCTTCAATAGAAGCGGTGGCTTTAACCGAAAACACTAATACCGTGCTTTTGGACACTTCAACAGCCCACCGAACAAATGATGACTGGGCTTATGGTTTTCCCGAATTGTCGGAAAAACATAGGGAAAAGGTTATAAATTCTAAACGAATTGCAGTACCGGGTTGTCACGCAAGCGGCTTTATAGCACTTATATATCCGCTTGTTGAAAGCGGTATTTTGCCGAAAGATGCTTTACTTCCTTGCTTTAGTCTTACAGGCTATAGCGGTGGCGGTAAGGGTATGATAGCTGATTACGAATCAGTTGGTCGTGATAATCTTTTAGATGCACCCCGTCAGTACGGCATCGCCCAAACACATAAGCATTTACCCGAAATGGCAAAAATATGCGGTATAGAAAATGCACCCGCATTTATGCCCGTTGTAGGTGATTTTTACAGTGGTATGGAAGTTACAATTCCGCTTTTCTCGTCACAAATAAAGGGTAGTGTAGAGGATATTAAAAATATTTATAAAAATAAGTATAACGGACCCGTTGTAAAGTATGTTGAAGATTTCAGTGAAAACGGCTTTGTTTCGGCAAACAAGTTATCCTTTAACGATGGTATGGAAATAAGCGTTGCAGGTAATAGTGACCGCATTTTGCTTATTGCCCGTTATGATAACTTAGGTAAAGGCGCTTCGGGTGCGGCTTTACAATGTATGAATTTAGTATTAGGTGCCGATGAAACCAGCGGCCTTGATTTATAGGAGAATTTTATGGAAATTATTTCAGGTGGCGTTTGCGCCGCTAAGGGATTTCGTGCAAACGGTATTCATTGCGGAATCCGTAAGAATAAAACAAAAAGAGATTTAAGCCTTATTTACAGCGATGTGCCTGCTAATGCGGCGGCGGTTTATACCACCAATTTAGTTAAGGGCGCACCTTTGCTTGTAACAAAGGAGAATATAGCAAACGGCAAGGCACAGGCGGTTATTTGTAATAGCGGTAACGCTAACACCTGTAACGCAAACGGTGTAGAAATTGCAACTGAAACCTGTGACCTTTTAGGACAAGCACTTAATATTGATGCAACCGACGTTGTTGTGGCATCCACAGGTGTTATAGGTCAACCGCTTGATATTACACCCATAAAGAACGGTATACCCGAACTTGTAAGCGGTCTTGATTATAACAAGAGCATTGAAGCTGCCGAGGGTATTATGACTACCGACACTAAGCTTAAGGAAGTTGCAGTTAGCTTTAAAATTGGTGATACCGAATGTAAAATCGGCGGTATTGCAAAGGGCTCGGGTATGATTCATCCCAATATGGCAACAATGCTTGTGTTTATCACTACCGACTGTGCAATAAGTGATGAAATGCTACGTAAAGCACTTTCTACCGATGTGCAAACCACATTTAATATGATTAGTGTCGACGGTGATACTTCTACTAACGATAAGGTGGTAGTTTTAGCAAACGGTTTAGCAGGTAATGCCGAAATTACTTGCGACGGTGCCGATTTTGATATTTTTATGAAGGCGCTTAACACAGTTTGCGTTAATCTTTGCCGTAAAATTGCAGCCGATGGTGAAGGCGCTACAAAATTACTCGAATGTAAGGTAACTGGTGCAGAAACCTTGGAAGTTGCAAAAACTGTGGCAAAATCGGTTATATGCTCATCTCTTACAAAAGCCGCTATGTTCGGCTCGGATGCTAACTGGGGCAGAGTACTTTGCGCTATCGGTTATTCGGGCGCAAAGGTAGATGTAGAAAAAATTGATGTTGCCTTCCGTTCGGCTAAGGGCGAAATTGCTGTTTGTAAAAACGGTGCGGGTATAGAATTTTCCGAAGAAAAGGCAAAAGAAATCTTGCTCGAAAATGAAATTGAAATATTAGTTAATCTCGGAGGCGGTAACGAATCTTCAACCGCTTGGGGTTGTGACTTAACATACGATTATGTTAAAATCAACGGAGATTACAGAACTTAAAACAAAGGCGGGTTTTTACACTCGCCTGAAACTCTTTAAAGGAGAATACTTATGTCATTACATATTACTAACGCTCAAAGGGCAGAGGTTTTAACCCAAGCGTTACCCTATATTCAAAAGTATTACAGCAAAACAGTGGTTATTAAATACGGCGGTAATGCTATGATAAATGAAGAATTAAAAGAACAGGTTATGCAAGACATTGTGCTTTTGCACCTTATTGGTGTTAAGGTGGTGCTTGTTCACGGCGGCGGACCCGAAATTAGCGAAACCTTGAATAAAATCGGTAAGGAATCGCTCTTTGTTGACGGTCTTCGTGTTACCGATAAGGAAACCGCCGAAGTGGTGCAAATGGTTTTGGCAGGTAAAATTAATAAAAGCCTTGTAAATCTTTTAAATGTTCGTGGCGGTAATGCTATGGGTATTTCTGGTATTGATGGCAGACTTATCACAGCCGAAGTAAAGGATGAAAGACTAGGCTTTGTTGGTAAGATTACTGATGTTAACGTGAGCCCCATTTTAAACCTTTTAAAACATGACTATATTCCTGTTGTTTCAACCGTTGGTTGCGATAGTGAAGGTAATGTTTATAATATTAATGCCGATACCGCGGCAGCTTATATTGCGGGTGCTATGGAAGCCGAATGTTTAATTTCTATGACCGATATTGCAGGTCTTTTAGAAGATAAGGACAACCCCGAAACCTTAATACCTAAAATTACTGTTAGCCAAGCTAAGGAATTGTTTAAAAAGGGTATTATTTCGGGTGGTATGATTCCCAAAATTGAATGTTGCCTTGAAGCTATCGAAAAGGGCGTTAAAAAGGTATTTATTATGGATGGCAGAGTACCGCATTCACTCCTTATTGAAACCCTTACCGATGAGGGCGCAGGTACAATGGTTGTAGGTGACTAGTATGAATATTTTTGAAAAAGATAACAGCTTTATCGCAAATACTTATGCTCGTTTTCCTATCGCTTTAGAGAGTGGCAAAGGTTCACTCGTGTATGATAATGAAGGTAAGGAGTATATAGATTTATCCACAGGTATTGCGGTTAATACCTTTGGCTTTTCGGATGAAATTTGGGTAAAGGCTGTAACTGACCAATTAACCAAAATTCAACACGCTTCAAACCTTTATTACACCGCCCCTTGCGCCGAACTTGCAAAGGTTTTGTGCGAAAGAACAGGTCTTAAAAAGGTGTTTTTCGGGAACTCAGGTGCTGAGGCTAACGAATGTGCAATTAAGGTTGCACGTAAATATGCTGCCGATAAAAAGGGAAGCGAATACAATACAATTATCACCCTTAAAAATAGCTTTCATGGTAGAACAATAACTACCCTTGCAGCAACAGGGCAGGATGTTTTTCATAACGACTTTTTACCCTTGACCGAAGGTTTTAAGTACTGTGAAGCAGGGAATATTAGTGAACTTCAAGAACTAATTGCAAGCAACAAGGTTTGCGCTATTATGTTTGAGTTTGTGCAGGGTGAAGGCGGTGTTTTACCGCTTAGTAAAGACTTTGTTGATGCGATTTTTGAGATAGCAAAGAAGAACGATATTTTAACAATTGCTGATGAAGTTCAAACAGGTAACGGCAGAACAGGCGAACTTTACGCCTTTATGAAATACGGCGTTTTACCCGACATTGTTTCAACAGCTAAGGGACTCGGTAACGGACTCCCATTAGGTGCTACTATGCTAGGGGAAAAGGTTAAGGATGTTTTAACACCATCTTCACACGGTTCTACCTTTGGGGGTAATCCTGTGGCTTGTGCAGGTGCGCTTTCGGTAATTGAGCGTATTGATGATAAACTTTTAAAAGAAGTCAGAGAAAAGAGCGAATATATAATAAACTCCCTTAAAAATGCAAACGGTGTAAAATCGGTTAGCGGTTTAGGTTTAATGCTTGGGATTGAAACCGAAAAGGATGCAGGGGAAGTTATAAAATACTGTAGTGACAACGGCATTTTGGTTATTAAAGCCAAAAATAAGGTAAGGCTTTTACCGGCACTTAATATTCCGTTTGAGCTACTCGAAAAAGCAGTAGAAGTTATTAAGAAAGGTTGCGCTTTATAATGGATTTTAAAGGAAAAAGCTTTTTAAAGTTATTGGATTTTTCTAAGGCAGAGATTGAATGTCTTATAGATTTAGCAGGGGAGCTTAAATATAAGAAAAAGGCAGGAATCCCCCATAAACTTTGCGAAGGCAAGAATATTGCCCTCATTTTCGAAAAAACAAGTACACGTACTCGTTGCAGTTTTGAAGTTGCGGCTTATGATTTAGGTATGGGCGTTACATATTTAGACCCTCAAGGTTCACAAATCGGTAAAAAGGAAAGCATTGCCGATACTGCACGCGTTTTGGGTAGAATGTATGACGGTATTGAATACCGTGGCTTTGGTCAAGAAATTGTTGAAGAATTGGCAAAATATGCGGGTGTGCCTGTGTGGAACGGCCTTACTAACGAATTCCACCCCACACAAATGCTTGCTGACTTTTTAACCATTAAAGAACGCTTTGGCAAAATAGAAGGTATTAACTTTGTTTATATGGGCGATGCTCGTTACAATATGGGTAACTCTTATATGGTGGCTTGCGCTAAGTTGGGAGTTAATTTTACTGCTTGTGCCCCAAAGGAATATTTCCCCGATAAAGAGTTAGTTGATACTTGTATGGAAATTGCAAAGCAAAACGGCAGTACCATTAATTTTGAAACCGACCCTATGAAAGCAACAAAGGGCGCAGACGTTATTGCAACTGACGTTTGGGTATCTATGGGTGAGCCTGCAAGCGTTTGGGAAGAAAGAATTAAGGCTTTAATGCCTTATCAGGTTAATAAAAAGATTATGGATAACGCAGGTGAAAATGCGGTATTTATGCACTGCTTGCCTTCTTTCCACGACCTTAATACCACATTAGGCAAAGAAATTGGCGAAAAGTTTGGTATATCGGAAATGGAAGTTACAAACGAAGTGTTCGAAAGCGAACAGTCAATTGTATTCGAAGAAGCCGAAAACCGTATGCACACTATTAAAGCGGTTATGCTTGCAACATTAATATAAAGGTGTAAAAAATGAGAGTTGTAATAAAAATTGGTACTTCTACCTTAGCGCACAAAACAGGGCTTTTAAACATTTTACGTGTTGAAGAGCTTTGCAAGGTTATGAGCGACCTTAAAAATGCAGGTAACGAGGTTATTTTGGTATCCTCGGGCGCTATTGGTATGGGTGTAGGTAAGCTATCACTTAGTGAAAAACCGCAGGATATACCCACAAAGCAGGCGGCCGCTGCTGTTGGTCAATGTGAGCTTATGTATACTTACGACCGCTTATTCTCTAACTACAACCATACGGTTGCGCAGATACTCATAACAGGCGATGATATTGACCATGCCGACCGTAAGCAAAACTTTATAAATACTATGCGCCGCCTTTTAGAACTTTCGGCAATACCTATTATTAACGAAAACGACTCAATTTCTACTAACGAAATTGAAATTGGCGATAACGATACATTGGGTGCTATTGTGGCTACTGCGGTAGATGCCGATTTGCTTATAATTTTATCTGATATAAACGGTCTTTACACAGGCGACCCCAAGAAAGATGAGAACGCAAAGCTTTTACATACCGTAACCGAAATCACACCCGAAATTGAAAATATGGTTGGTGGTGCAGGCAGTAGCCTTGGCACAGGCGGTATGATTACTAAGATTAAGGCGGCTAAAATTGTAACAGCTAAAGGTATTGATATGGTAATTGCCAATGGCGATAATCCGCTTGTACTTTATGATGTAGTGGCAGGCAAGGATGTCGGCACACGTTTTTTAGGAAAGGCAAACTAAAATGACTACATTAGAAATTTTACAAAAAGCAAAAGCTTTATCACGTAATAATATTTTGACAAACACCCAAAAAAACGAAGCCCTTACCGCAATGGCAAAGGCTTTGCTTTCACATACTGATGAAATATTAAAGGCTAACAGCATTGATATTGAAAATGCTAAAGGCATAATAAGTGAAGTTATGATTGACCGCTTAACCCTTAATGAAGATAGAATTAAGGGTATGGCAAAAGGTATTACCGACGTGCGTGATTTACCCGACGGTGTAGGCAAGGTTTTATCTACCGTAACACTCGAAAACGGCTTGTCTGTGAATAAGGTGTCTGTACCATTTGGCGTGGTTGCAATTATTTACGAAAGCCGACCCAATGTAACAAGCGATGCGGCGGCTTTAAGCTTTAAAAGCGGCAACGTTTGTGTGCTTCGTGGCGGTAAGGAAGCCTATAATTCTTCAAAGGCTATTGTGGATGCACTTAAAAAAGGTCTTAAAGAATGTGGATTAAGCGAGGATTATGTAAACCTTGTAGAAGATACTACACGTAAGAGCGCTAACGAGCTTATGACAGCTGACGGACTTGTAGATTTGCTTATCCCACGTGGTGGCAAAGGGCTTATCAAGGCTTGCACCGAAAATGCCACAGTGCCTTGTATTGAAACTGGCACAGGTATTTGCCATATTTTTGTTGAAAAAACCGCCAATATAGATATGGCATTAAATATTATCAACAACGCTAAAACAAGCCGTCCTTCTGTATGTAATGCGGCCGAGGTTTGCCTTGTTGACAAAGGCATTGCGAATGAATTTTTACCCAAACTTTACGAATTGTTTAAAGATAGGGTAGAAATTAGGGGCGACAAAGCAGTTTGTGATGTTATCTCCGTAACAAAAGCCACTGAAACCGATTTTGACACCGAATTTTTGGATTACATAATGGCGGTTAGGGTTGTTGACGGCGTGGATGAAGCCATAAATCACATTGCCGAACATTCTACACATCATAGCGAAAGTATTATTACAAACGATGATAATGCTAGTGCTAAATTTACTTCGCTTGTAGATTCGGCGGCGGTTTATGTTAATGCTTCAACACGTTTTACCGACGGTGGTGAGTTTGGTCTTGGCTGTGAAATGGGAATTTCAACCCAAAAGCTACACGCACGTGGTCCTATGGGACTTATGGAACTTAATACATACAAATACGTTATTAACGGTAACGGACAGGTGAGATAATGGAAAAGATTAAGGTTGGTTTTATCGGTTGCGGTAATATGGGCGGCGCTTTGGCTATGGCGGTAAGTAAGGCTGAGAACACCCAAATTTTACTTGCCGATACTTTTCACGAAAAAGCTGAAGATATGGCACAAAAACCCGCAGGTGCGGTTACCACGGCCAAAAATATTGCACAAACTGCAAAATATATTTTCTTGGGTGTAAAGCCGCAAATGATGGGAGATTTAATAGCTGAAATCGCTCCTACATTAAAGGCAAGAACCGATAGATTTATTTTGGTTACAATGGCGGCAGGTATTAAAATTACAAAATTTAACGAGATGTTAGATGCTAAGATGCCGATTATTCGTATTATGCCCAACACACCCGTAATGGTGGGTGAGGGTATGATTTTGTATTCACCTTGCAAGGCAATTACCGATGAAGAAATAGTGGAATTTAATCAAATTCTCGAATTTTCGGGTAGACTCGATAGATTAGATGAAGAACTGATTGACGCAGGTTGCGTTGTATCGGGTTGCGGCCCTGCATTTGTTTATATGTTTGCCGAAAGTATGGCAAAAGCCGGTAGTGAGTTTGGTTTAGAAAACGAAAAGGCGATTGAATACGCCGCACAAACCTTGCTCGGCGCCGCAAAGCTGATGCTCGAAAGCGGCAAAACCCCCGAAACATTACGCCAAGAAGTTTGCAGCCCTAAGGGTTCGACAATTGAAGGTGTAATTTCACTCCAAAATTCCGATTTTGATAAAAACGTAAACACCGCCCTTGAGGCATCCTTTAAAAGAACAAAGGAATTGGGTAAATAATTTCGTGGCATTACCAAAACGAAAACCGACACGGTTAAAACAATTTGATTATAGCCAAAATGGATATTATTTTATAACCATTTGCACACATAATCACAAGAATTTATTTTGTAATATTGTAGGGGCGATTCACGAATCGCCCGAAATCAAATTAAATTCAAACGGTGAAATAGTCGATAATTATATAAAGGAATTAAATGTTCGATTTGGTTTAGATGTCGATAAGTATGTAATAATGCCTAATCATATACATTTGATAATCGTTATTGGTGAACGGGCGATTCGTGAATCGCCCCTACAAAAGAGAGCGTTAATTCCAAAAGCAGTTGGATATTTGAAAATGAATGTATCACGTGATATTCATAAAAATGGATATTCACAATCTATTTGGCAACGCTCCTTCCACGACCATATTATCCGTGGGGAAAAGGATTATTTAAAAATTTGGAATTATATTGATACCAACCCACAAAAATGGCGCGAAGACTGTTTTTACTGCGAATAAAAAGGACTTAAGGAATTTCCTTAAGTCCTTTAATTTTTTACAGGCGATATTAATAAAATTAAAATAAGATTAACTATTGACTTTAACATTATTAAATGTTATACTTAATAATGTTAAAGAAAGGGGGATAAATATGTCAATGGAAATTGTTCCTGAATGGATGACGAATTTAGAAAACGAAGATATCGCTTTTATTAAAAGATTTCTTTTAGCATCGGGGTCATTAAAGGAAATGGCTAAACAATATGACGTAACATATCCTACGGTTAGGTTAAGACTTGATAAACTTATACAAAAAATAAAAATAAGTGAAGATACCGAAAAGGATAGTTACATTTCGCTTATTAAAAAGCTGGCAATAAACGAAAAGCTTGATTTTGATACTGCGAAAATTTTAATCAATGAATATAAAAAACAACAAAGGTAGGTAATTTAAAATGCCAATTTTAGCTCCATTATTTTTTATAATATTTATAGTTCTTCCGATTGTTTTACAAATTTATCTTTCTAAGAAAGAAAATAAATGGTTAGGACGTATTATTCCTATAGTTCAGTTTGTTTTTTCGGTAGTTATTGTTATCTCAAATGTTCTGTTCTCCGTGGTTGTTGATGTTGGAGTTGACACTACCATAACAGGTGATCTTGGCACAAGTGTTACTATGGCAGGAATAGAACTTTTTGTAGGTGCGATTATTTTATTTATTTTAACAAATATCCCTACTGTTATTTCTTTACTTATTTACTTTGCGAATAGAAAAGGTATAGAAAAGAAAAAACAACTTGACAAACTTAATATTCAGGATCTTGATTAAAAAGAAAAGGACTTAAGGATTTTCCTTAAGTCCTTTAATCTTTAATAAAGCTTCACATCGCACCAAAGCATTTCGTAATGCATACGGATTTCGTCTGCAATATCGTGATAATACTGCACCTTAGGAATTTCCTTTTCATCGGGGTAGAGTATCTTGTTTTGATAATAGTAATAATCAGGGTTGTTTATAACCGCTGTATTGGGTGAAGCGTATCCGATATATTCGGCATTGGCAGTAGCAATTTGTGGCTCTAAAAGGAAGTTTATGTACATAAGCGCCGCTTCGTAGTTTTTAGAAGATTTAGGAATACAAATTGAATCTATAAATATATTTGTGTCTTCCTGTGGGTAGAAAAAGGCTAAATCCTCATTAACGTCATACATTGTCAGATAGTCGCCTGCGTAGTATGGTGCAATAGCGGCTTCGCCTGTTTCCATTTTGCCATAAACTTCGTCCATTACATAGGACTGAAGATTATCCTTACCTTTTTTAAGAAGCTCTGCCGCGGCTTCCCAGTCGGCTTTATTGGTAGTGTTAAGGTCTTGCCCTAAAAGCATCTGGGCGGTCATAAAGGCATCACGCGGATTATTAAAATTAAGCGCTTTGTCTTTATATTTTTTATCCCACAAAACATTCCACGAATGGTCAATATCGGTGCCAACCTGCGCAGTGTTGTAAATCACACCAACCATACCAACGCTGTAAGGAATACTATATTTATTATCGTGGTCGAAAAATACGTTTTTATATTTTTCGTCAATATAGTGATAGTTCGAAAGCTTGGATGTATCAATTTCTAAAAGCTCATCTTCTTTTATAAGACGTTCTATCATATAATCCGATGGGATTATAATATCGTAGGTGATAGCACCGCTTTTAATTTGGGAATACATTGTTTCGTTGCTTTCAAACATAAGGTAGTTAACTTTAATACCTGTAAGGCGTTCAAACTCGGCATTAACGTCTATCATATCGTCACTACCGTCTGAGATATATTCACCCCAGTTGTAAACCGTAAGTGAGGTACCCGCTAAATCTCGGTTGTATTCGCCTTCGAGTTCAAGTTCAAAATATTGATATGCATATTCGCAACCGCAAAGTGAAAGGGTAAGCAAAAAACATAAAAGAAGAACTAAAAATTTTTTCATATTAGCCCCTCCTTTTAGCCTGTTTGCTTTCGGCTTTGCTGCTTAAAGCATTGTA
The DNA here is from genome assembly GCA_045656485.1 of Acutalibacteraceae bacterium. Taxonomy (GTDB): domain Bacteria; phylum Bacillota; class Clostridia; order Oscillospirales; family Acutalibacteraceae; genus UBA737. The sequence goes on from JAZORK010000224.1 coordinate 23,367, forward strand.
AAGAATAAGCAAAACGAAAATAACAATAAAAATAATGGTTGAAAGGGCGTAGGTATCGGGTGTTACCGATTTTTTGGTCATATTATAAATAATAATCGGTAAAGTTTGGTAATCACCGCAGGTGAAATAACTTATTACAAAGTCATCAAGTGAAAGGGTGAAGGCCATTATCATACCCGTTACTATGCCGGTTGAAATTGAGGGAAGAATAACCTTAAAAAAGGCTTTTATAGGGGTGCAACCAAGGTCAAGTGCGGCTTCATGCAGGTGAGCGTCGGTTTGCTTGAGTTTTGGCATTACCGAAAGAATGACATAAGGCAAGTTGAAGGTGATATGTGCTATAAGCACTGTTATAAAGCCTAATGATTCGGTAAGGCCTATAAGCTTGCCGATGAATACAAATAAAAACATAAGTGAAATACCTGTAACAATATCGGCATTCATCATAGGAATATTAGTAGTGCCCATAATAATGCGGTTTGCAAGTTTACTGCGTATTGCCATAATGCCAACGGCGGCAGCAGTACCCAAAACTGTAGAAATAAGAGAGGATAAAACCGCAATTATAAGGGTGTGCTTTAAAGCACCAAGCATAACATCGTCAGATATAAGCCCTAAATACCAGTCGAGCGAAAAGCCTTCAAATACCCAAACGCTTGAAGAAGAGTTAAAGGAAAAAACAATCATAACAAGCACAGGGGCGTAAAGGAAGAATAAAATAAGGGCTATGTAAAGGCGGGATAAAAATTTCATATTATCACACCTCCGCTATCATCATCAGAGAACCTATTCATAATAAATAGGCTTATCATAATAAGTAGCATAAGCACAAGCGAAATTGCTGATGCAATATTATAATAATCGGGGCCTAGGTTGTAAAAATACTCAATGGTGTCACCTATAAGCATGGTTTTGTTACCACCAAGCTTTTGGGATATGTAAAAGGTACTAACGCAAGGTACAAAAACCATAGTAATACCCGAAATAACACCAGGGCGGCTTAAGGGGAAGATAACCCGTTTAAATTTGTTAAAGGCATTAGCGCCTAAATCGTCACTTGCTTCTAAAAGAGAGTTGTCGATTTTGCTCATAACCGAATAAATCGGCAAAATCATATAGGGTATAAAGTCGTAAACCATACCCAAAATTACTGCGCCGGGTGTGTTAATAAGCTTTACCGGGCCTAACCCTAATTTGCCTAAAAGGGTGTTAATAATACCTGTATTGGCAAGGATTGTTATCCAAGAATAAGTGCGGATAAGAAAGTTCATCCACATAGGTAGCATAACAATCATCATAATCATTTTTTGTGAGCTTACTTTAAGCTTAGTCATAAAGTATGCCATAGGATAAGCCAATAAAAGAGTGATTATGGTTGCTATAATGGCATAACCGATTGAAATTGCAAACGCTTTTTTAAATCTACCAAGAGAAGCTATGTTAGCAAGTGTAAAAGCACCGTTTTGGTCGGTCAAAGCAAAATAAAACATAATGAGTAACGGAACTATTATAAAAATTGCTGACCAAACTATGTAGGGGCAGGAAATCAATTTATTGCCAAAGGATTTTTTGTTCAATCTGCCACCTCCTCTGGATCGGAGAGGTGGTCGATTTCTTCACTGTAAGAAGAATAGTCGCCGTAAAGACCTGAATATTCACTTTTTTTCATAATGTGGATAGCGTCAGGCTCGATAAATAATCCCACCTTGTCATCAACAAAGTGTTCGTCGGTGGTTTGAATCATCCATTTAAAGCCGCCGATATCTACAATGATTTCGTAATGAACGCCAAGGAATGAAACCGATGTTACAACACCTGAAAGTTGTCCCTTTTCAATAGGTACAATATCAACATCTTCGGGGCGAACTACAACGTCAACCGCTTCGTTGGTTGCGAAGCCTTTGTCAAGACAATCAAATTTAGCGCCCGAAAATTCAACAAAAAAGTCACGGAGCATAACGCCGTCTACTATGTTGGATTCACCGATAAAGTCAGCAACAAATGCGTTTTGTGGCTCGTTATAAATATCCTGCGGTGTACCTACTTGCTGAATTTTACCATTATCCATTACAACCACACGGTCAGACATAGTGAGTGCTTCTTCTTGGTCGTGGGTTACGAAGATAAAGGTAATGCCCAGCTGTTGCTGAATTTTTTTAAGTTCCTTTTGCATATCCTTGCGAAGCTTTAAGTCGAGCGCTGCCAAAGGCTCGTCTAAAAGCAATACCTTTGGATGATTTGCAATAGCACGGGCAATAGCAACACGCTGCTGCTGACCGCCCGAAAGAGTATCAATACTGCGCTTTTCAAGGCCGGAAAGGTTTACTAGCGCTAACATTTCGCTAACCTTTTCTTTTATTTGATTTTCGGGAAGTTTTTTAATTCTAAGCCCGAAAGCAATATTTTCATAAACATTAAGGTGTGGAAAAAGGGCATAACGCTGAAAAATGGTGTTAACCTGACGCTTGTAAGCAGGCACACCATTGATTTTTTTACCCTGGAAGACAACGTCGCCTTTATCGGGTTCTAAAAATCCCGCTATTAAACGAAGAGTGGTGGTTTTACCGCAACCCGAAGGGCCTAAAAGGGTGATAAATTCCTTATCCTTAATATCAAGGCTCAAGTTATCAAGCACCGTTTCACCATCAAACGCCACCGCAATGTCTTTAAGTTCTACAATATTTTCTTTTTGCATAAAAAGCATCCCCCTTTGTTCAACACATAAGTGTCGAAACAAGAATTATTTGTGGGCTTTAGAAAATGATAGAGCCACATTTCCTAAAAGCCTATCTTGCTCGATACCCGCCGTTTCCTCGTAATATGCCCTGAACAAAGGGTTTTTCATAGTTTTCTCGCACCGGCGGAAACTACGGCATAAAATCTGAAACAGCACTCTACACAAGATGCTTTGCCGACATAAATCGACATATTAAATTGTTATTAGATAACATTACAAATATATAATATTATCACCTAAAAGTCAAGGATTTTAACGCGATAAAGTGATGTAATATTTTACTTTTAAAAATCTTCATAATTGGCAAAAAAATACTTGATTTTTGTCTTTCGTTATGCTATAATTTATCGGCTAATGAAAATTAGCGAAAATATAACACACACTCTGTTTTTTAACGGCGTATTTACGCAGGTGTCATCCAATACTGTCGGGTGATTTCCAATCGGCGGAGTGGAGGAAAATTCTTAGGAGGAAAAACAAATGGCAGTAGTATCAATGAAACAGTTACTTGAAGCTGGTGTTCACTTCGGTCACCAAACAAGACGCTGGAACCCGAAAATGGCTGAGTACATTTTCACAGAAAGAAACGGAATTTATATCATCGACCTTCAAAAGACCGTTAAGAAACTTAACGAAGCTTACATGTTCGTTCGTGACATCGCAGCTGAAGGCGGCGACATTCTTTTCGTAGG
>JAZORK010000225.1:0-4172 GCA_045656485.1 Acutalibacteraceae bacterium
TTAAATGTGGTAACAGCAAAGGTTTCTACCCCATAACCCATATGTTTTTTAGCCAAAAATTCGCCAATTTCATCAATGCTACCAAACTTATGATTGCTCTTGGTCTTGGTTTCGATTTCATAGCGCCGTGCAATCGGCATAATAAGCTTAATAAGCGCAGCGGCATTTTGGGTCATACCCTTAACTTCAAACAAATCCTCTGGTGAAGCCTCTATAACACCTCTGAGCGAACCGAATTTTTCTAACAATTCGTGTGCAATTACGTTAGTATCCTTACGTGGAATACCGTAAAACAAAAGCATTTCTAAAATTTTATGTGGTGGCATACTCTCGTGAAAGTCCTGAGCTAACACTTCTTCCTTCATACGTTTTCTATGCCCTTCATGCGGGTTATTTGCCATATTACCACCACCTTTCGACATCATCCGACAAAATTATTATATAATAAACCATATACATTTTCAAGTAATAAAGGAACTAAAATGAAAGAATTTACCATTACTAAAAATGACGCCACCTTACGACTGGACAAATTCATAACCAAAACCTGCCCTACGCTTCCCACTTCGCTTATGTTTAAATACATTCGCACCAAGCGTATAAAGGTTAACGGCAAGCGTGCCGAAATTAGCACTAGACTCTCAATTGGCGACACTGTTTCGGCTTATATTAATGACGAATTTTTTGCCGAAATTGCCCCGAAATACGACTTTTTATCGGCATCAAAAAAAATTAATATAGTTTACGAAGATGAAAATATTATTTTGGTGGACAAGCCCCAGGGTTTATTAGTTCACCCCGATAAAAATGAATACGGCGACACTCTTATAAACCGCATACAGCACTATTTATACGGCAAGGGCGAATATAACCCTAAGGATGAAAACAGCTTTTGCCCTGCCCTTGCAAACCGCATAGACCGCAATACAGGTGGTATTGTAATTGCTGCAAAAAACGCCGAAGCATTGCGAATTTTGTGCGATAAAATAAAATACCGTGAGATAGACAAACGCTATCTTACGGTTGTACACGGCATACCAAAACAAAAAACCGCCACACTTGAAGGCTTTTTAGAAAAGAATGAAGATAAAAATAAGGTTTATTTATCTAATAAAAAGACCGACAACAACAAAACAATAAAAACAAAATACACCCTGCTTGAAGCCAAAAATAACCTTTCTCTATTAGAGGTTGAGCTTATAACCGGCAGAACTCACCAAATCCGTGCACATTTATCATCAATAGGTCACCCACTTTTAGGTGACGGCAAATACGGCAAATTGAAAGAAGATAAAAAGTTAGGCTTTAACAAGCAAGCCCTTTATTCTTACAAACTGACCTTTAAATTTGCAACCGATGCAGGTGCTTTAAATTACCTTAACGGCAAAACCTTTAAAGTTCGTGAAGTTTGGTTTGCAAAGGAATTGTTTGGCTACAAATAATTTTTTAGCTTTTGTGTTAGATACAAAAAGCATTTTTTGCCACGAAAGACGTATATCGATACTTCGAGTGGCGAAAAAATGTTTAAAAAGAAAATACAACATACAAAAACGCCTTATAAGGACTAATCCTTACAAGGCGTTAATTTAATATTTTCTTTTGGTTTGTGCTAACACAAACGCTAAAAATTAGTTAGTGATTGTAAGTTCAGTATCTTTATCGAAGATGTGAATCTTTTCAGGTTCGATAGCGATTTGAATCTTATCACCAGGACGAGCAGTGTTAGTAGGAGCAACACGTGCGTTGATGCTTTGACCTTCGCAGTTCATGTAAAGGTAGGTTTCAGCACCCATAAGTTCGGTAACTTCAACGTCAGCTTCAACGATGCCTTCTTTGTAAGCAGCGATGAGGTCTTCTTCGTTGTGTACGTTTTCAGGACGGATACCCATGATAACTTCCTTACCAACGTATGCATCTAAGCAGTTGTCCTTATTCTTAGAAGCAGGAAGTTCAATCTTATACTTAACGCCTGCGCGAGTTTTAGTATCTTCAGAACCGAATTCTACGAAGTACTTGTCGCCTTCCTTGAGGATAACAGCATCGATAAAGTTCATTTGAGGTGAACCGATGAAGCCTGCAACGAAGAGGTTGCAAGGATAGAGGTAAAGGTTTTGAGGAGTATCAACCTGTTGAATAACACCACTCTTCATAACAACGCTACGTGAAGCCATGGTCATAGCTTCGGTCTGGTCGTGTGTTACGTAGATGAAGGTTGTACCTAAACGTTGATGTAACTTAGAAATTTCGGTACGCATTTGTGCACGAAGCTTAGCGTCCAAGTTAGAGAGAGGTTCGTCAAGTAAGAATACCTTAGGTTCACGAACGATAGCACGACCGAGAGCCACACGTTGACGCTGGCCACCTGATAAAGCCTTAGGCTTACGTTCAAGAAGATGTTCAATATCAAGAATACGAGCAGCTTCTTCAACACGGCGACGGATTTCATCCTTCGGAGTTTTGCGGAGCTTAAGACCGAAAGCCATATTGTCGAATACTGTCATATGAGGATAAAGAGCGTAGTTCTGGAACACCATTGCGATGTCACGATCCTTAGGTGCTACGTCGTTGATAAGACGATCGCCGATGTAAACTTCACCTTCAGAAATTTCTTCAAGACCTGCAACCATACGGAGAGTAGTAGACTTACCGCAACCTGAAGGACCTACGAAAACGATAAATTCCTTATCCTTAATTTCAAGGTTAAAGTCGATAACTGCGGTTACACCGCCAGGATATCTTTTGTAAACGTTACGAAGTGATAAACTTGCCATTTTTGGACCTCCTATTATGCCAAAAAAATTTTATTTCGAGAATATTATATCAAATAACCCCAAAAAATGCTATACAAATATTCGCCAATGTTAGTATAGGCATTTTGTTAAAATTGACATTATTTATTAACAATTGGAAAAAATAGACTGAATTTCTTGTTCAGATAGTAAAATACACTCGCCCTCGCCCAAACTGAATGGCAATTCGAGTCCGCCGATAGCCCTTCTTTTAAGCTCGTTAACACCGAGTCCTACCGTGCCGAACATACGCTTAATCTGGTGATATTTGCCTTCGCTTATCATAACCTCAGCCTTGTTTTCACCCAAAGGCTTTAGTATTGCGCTTTTGCAAAGAGTACCATCCGCCAATACGATTCCCTCACGGAATTTTGGCACCATTTCTTCGGTCACTTTGCCGTCAAGGGTAACCTCGTAGGTTTTAAAAACATTCTTATTGGGAGCTATTGCCCTATGTGCAAAATCTCCGTCATCAGTAATTATCAAAAGGCCCGTTGTATCCTTATCGAGCCTTCCCACAGGGAAAAGTCCCTGCCTTTTAAATTCGGGCGGTACTAAATCCACAACAGTTTTGCGGGATTTATCATTAGAGGCCGACAAAACCCCTTTTGGCTTGTTCATTAAAATATAAATAAACTTTTTATACTCGAGTGCTTGTCCCGAAAAAATTATTTCACTATCGGTATCCACCAAGGCACCAAAATCACGCACAACCTTGCCGTCTACCATACCCTTGCCACGCTTTATGGCGATTCGGGCATCTTTTCGTGAAATATTAAATTGGTTTGCAATTATTTTATCAAAACGTATCTTTGCCATTTCCTATTTCCTTTAAAGCGGTCATCTGCCCATCTATTTTAAGTGATGCAATATCACCGCCGATTAATTTTTCCTTAAAGGTTATTAAATTTACATTTGTTTGCGAATCTATATTATATGTATAAATAGTTACCGGCTTACCGCAATAATTTTGCAAATCGAACCCCGCCTTACGTTGCAAGGCATTATAATTATTATAAACCTTGCTAAATGTATAGGGAATTGTTACCTGTTTTTGCGTAAAATCATCGCTTTGCAATTCAATTCCTAAAGAATTTATGTATTGTACCCTTTTTTCATTTGTAGAAAGGTCAACCGCATAAGCCGTTGCCGATAAAAACTGCCCTGCCAAAATAAATGCTACCACCAAGACAGCTAAAATTACTGCGATTCTTTTTTTGGTTAATAAAACGTACATAAGCATACCCCTTTGTATATTTTATTAACCGCTTAAATTTATTATTCACTAATTACACAAACTGCATGGGCAGAAATACCCTCTAAAGCACCTGTAAAGCCTAGGCCTTCTTCGGTGGTTGCTTTTACGTTAACAAAGCTTAAATC
>JAZORK010000226.1:0-1066 GCA_045656485.1 Acutalibacteraceae bacterium
GGAAAGTTTTACCCACACGACGCCTTCCATATACAACTACAAATTGTGAATACTCGTCGCTATATGCTTCATGAAGCATTTTTAGCTCATTTTCTCTTCCTATTATCATACATTTTACTTTTAGTCGTATGCAAAGCTATACAAAATTTCTCAAAACTCAGCGAAAAGCGCTTTAAAAAATGCGATTTCGCAGAGTTTTATTTTCAATACTACGTATTACAACCCTATTAACCAGCATTGTACGATATTGTTAGCATGACGAATTATGATAGGGATAGTCAGCATTTTTACATAGTTGCACTTCATCGTTTTATTAAGTACAAATTTAAAAAGTAGCTTATCCGTTGTGGAAATGTGGTGATTTTTGATAAATTTCCACAAGCAATAGCGCATTTTTAGGAGCTCCCCCCATTAATAAACACTTTACTTTATAGCCGTACATATATATACCTTGATTAAAGTAAAGTTTAAAAGGAGGGAAAAGAAAAGATAGGCTTTGCCTCTTTAGAAGCTATTAAGTGAGTGTCTATCTTCCACAACTCACTTTTTTCTCCCTTACTGAATAGTGTTTTTCCTTTTACAAGAACAATAACACCCCTATTAAGAGTGAAGTCGTCCAGCAGTTAGTTGACATAATCAGCGAAACTTTCACGTATATGCTAGCATAATTATCTATTATATCATCAACATAATCCGTCCTTCTGCCTTTGTAAAAGCGTCGGGATTGCGACAAATTACCGCATAAACTTGATTGGCTGTAACGGGTTGTCCATCCTTGTGAATGTACAGTCGTTGGCGGTTAATCATTTCCGCTATCTGTTCCGTTCGCATCCCTCGGTTCTAAGTTGCGAGGCAATAAAGTATAGACTCTTCGATTTTCATCTGTTTTTTTATCATATCTCGCCAAATCTCACTATTTTTAGGCGATTTGGCTGATTATAACCATAAATCCATCCTATTTTTTCAAAATTTTATGTCTTATACGTTGTGCTTTCTTTTCATTTCTTCGCATAAGATAAGGTGATGGGGGTAACTCTGGTAGTAAGTCATCTAAATAGTTGATTTG
>JAZORK010000227.1:0-3694 GCA_045656485.1 Acutalibacteraceae bacterium
TGGCAAGTGGGATTCTTCCGCTAAGGGAATTATAAAGATTAGCGGCAAGTACTACTACATTAAGGGTGGCAAGTGGAGCAAAACTACCACACTTTATAAGAAGAGTGGCAAATACTACGCTGTTAAGAGTGGTATGTGGTATAAGAGCAAAGCAATTATTAAATACAATGGCAAGAAGTACTATGTAAATAAGGGCTACGCTCAAACCAAATACTCAGGTAAAGTTACCGTTAGTGGTAAGAAATACACCGTTAAAAAAGGTATAGTAAAATAAGATTAAAGGCTCTCGCATCGGCGGGAGCTTTTGATTTATAAACGAATAATTTGCTTTGCCTTTGGCACGGATATAAACATCTTTGTGGTTTTCATTGCAAAAACTAATATATTGTGATAAAATTATAGATGAAGTATTATTAAAAAAATAAAAGGAGCGTTTTTATGAAATCTGTTTTTAAAAAATCGTTAGCGGTTGTCTTAACTGCTGTTATGATTTTTTCGGTAATTAGCGTAACCGCTTTTGCAACCGATGAGGTAAGCGATTATCCTGCAATTACCTTAGGTCAAGAACAAGTTGTCAATATTGAAACAAAAGATGATGAGAAATTTTTTGTCTACATCCCTGAAAAAACAGGCGGTTATATTTTTGAATCTTTTGCAGAAAAACCTAAAGATACCTTTGGTACTGTTTACAATTCAAATATGAAACGACTGTTTTCCAACGATGAAGATGGTATTGATTCCAATTTCCGTATTATGCTGCAACTTACCGCAGGTAAAACCTATTATTTTTCGGTAAGATTTTATGATGACGATTTGGGTGAAATCCCCTTCAAACTTTCAAGTATAGATTCTTCGGTTCTTGAATTAAAGAAAGAAGCAGAAGTTGAGATTACTACCCAAGGTCAAGTAGTTTACTTTGAGTATACTCCAACCGTTACAGAAACATATATTTTTAAATCCATATCTGATAACAAAGATACAGTCGCTACGGTTTATAATTCTAATTTTTCTATAATTGCCTATAACGATGATAGCGCAATGGATAATAATTTTTATGTCGAAGTCACACTCAAAGCAGGTGAGACTTACTATTTTGCTGTGAGTTTATATAATAGCAGTTCGCTTTTAAACTTTTCGGTATTGCTTACGATGGTTGAATCTCCCTTTGAAAGTATCCAAATAAATCCTGTAACCCTTACCGAAGGTGTTGATGGTTATTACAATGAATACTGGGATGAGTCATCTGGCGAAAAGATAAAATATTTTGAATATGATTGGCCTAACTATATTTCATATACTGTTAAACTTAAAAATGGTCAGGAAATTAATGGCGAAGGCTATTCATTCAAATATCAGAATATAGTTTATAATTTCAGTTTTAACGATAATCAAACACCGTATAATCCTTGGAAGCCTGACAATATCTATACGGTAAAGATTTCGGTTGAAAAATTATCTGACGAAATGGAAATTTCTATTATTCATAATTATCAAGATGCTAACTGTACCACCCCCAAAAAATGTGAGGCTTGCGGTGAAACTTTGGGAGATGCATTGGGTCACACTTACGATAACGATTGCGACACAACCTGCAATGTTTGTCAAGAAGTAAGAAATATTTCTCACGATTTTAGATGGGTAATTGATGAAGAAAACAACTGTGGTAAAGACGGCAAACAGCACCAAGAATGTAGCGTTTGCGGTGTTGTGCAAAATGAAAATACTTTAATTTCTGCTACAGGTGACCATACTTACGATAACGACTGTGATACAACTTGTAACGTTTGTGGTAATGAAAGAACAATAACTCATGATTATAAGTGGATTGTCGACCAAATGGAAAACTGCGGTGTGAACGGTAGCAAACACGAAGAATGTTCCATTTGTGGTGTTAAGCAAAATGAAAACACTTTAATTCCTGCAACCAATAATCACACTTACGATAATGGTTGTGATACCGAATGTAATGTTTGCACAAAAACTCGTGAAGTTGACAACCATCAATATACCCACGACGCAGATAAGATTTGTAATAGTTGCGGATTTGAACGTGCAGTAGTAGGTCAGCATTTAATCAAAGAAGATGATGCAACCTATTATTACGCAGATGGTGAAAAAACAAATATCACTAGCCTTGTAAAAATTAACGGTAAGTGGCATTATATTAAAGGCGGTAAGTTTGCTTCTAATGAAACCACATTAGTTAAGTACAACGGCAAGTGGTACCACGTAAAGAACGGTCTTAAGACAACATCAACCACATTAGTTAAATATAACGGCAAATGGTATTATGTTGAAAAGGGTGTTAAATCCACCAAGACAACTCTTGTTAAGTACAATGGTACTTGGTACTATGTGAAGAGTGGCGTTAAAAATACCGCTACCACACTTGTTAAGTACAATGGTAAATATTACTATGTAGAAAAAGGTATTAAGAAGACTGCTACAAAGCTTGTTAAGTATAATGGTAGCTACTATTATGTTAAGAGTGGCAAGTGGGATTCTTCCGCTAAGGGAATTATAAAGATTAGCGGCAAGTACTACTATATTAAGGGTGGTAAGTGGAGCAAAACTACTACACTTTATAAGAAGAGTGGCAAATACTACGCTGTTAAGAGTGGTATGTGGTACAAGAGCAAAGCAATTATTAAATACAATGGCAAGAAGTACTATGTAAACAAGGGCTACGCTCAAACTAAATACTCAGGTAAAGTTACCATAAGCGGTAAGAAATACACCGTTAAAAGAGGTATTGTAAAATAAATCAAAAGCCCCGCAAAAGCGGGGCTTTTGATTTATTAATTAATTTGGCAAATATAAAAACAACCCCAAAAGACTTTTAGTGGTCTTTTGGGGTTTATATATGCTATTTTATCTTTGAACTCGACCCGAGCCGTCGCCACCTGCTAGTTTTTCAACTTCACTTACGCTTACACGGTTGTAGTCGCCTTCAATAGAGTGTTTAAGTGCCGATGCAGCCACAGCAAATTCGATAGCATCTTTAGATGATTTGCCCGAAAGTAAAGCATAAATCAATCCGCCACCGAATGAGTCGCCGCCGCCTACACGGTCGGTAATGTGAAGGTGATATGATTTAGAGAAGTAGTAATCATCACCGTCATAAAGCATACCTGCCCAGTCGTTATCACTAGCGCTTATAGAAGTGCGGAGTGTGATAGCAACCTTTTCGAAACCAAATTTGTCGGCAAGTTGTTTTGCAACGCTCTTATAACCTTCGTGGTTAAGTTTGCCACCGTAAATGTCGGTATCCTCAGCTTCAATACCGAAAACGTCCTTAGCGTCTTCTTCGTTAGAAATACAAACATCAACATATTTGCATAATTCGGTCATTGCATTGTTGGCTTCTTCTCTTGTCCAAAGTTTGCCTCGGTAATTAAGGTCGCAAGAAATTTTAACACCACGATTTTTAGCGGCAATACAAGCTTCTTTACAAATTTCAACAACATTAGGTCCTAAAGCGGGAGTAATGCCTGTAAAGTGGAACCAGTCAGCACCTTCAAAAATGCTGTCCCACTGAAAATCAGCAGTTGTTGCTTGTTGAATAGATGAATACTTACGGTCATAAATACAAACCGAGCCTCTTTGTGAAGCGCCCTTTTCAAGGAAGTAGATGCCCACGCGTTCGCCGCCGCGAACGATTTTAGAGGTATCTACACCAAAATATCTAAGTGAA
>JAZORK010000228.1:0-1005 GCA_045656485.1 Acutalibacteraceae bacterium
CGTAAAAAAGATCGGCAACACACGCAGCCTTTGAGACTGTACCAAAAAAACCACCCATATATTTATATGTATATTCGATTTTAGGGTGCAAATATACAAATAATCACGAAAAAGACGACTTGTATAATCAAAAAAATGAACCCCAAATACACGTTTTATCTTTCATTGCTATTTTTACCCTCAAAAGTCACATAAATAGAGATTTTATACTTAAATTTGTAAAATTAACAACTATATCAATTTATATTTATGCTTGAAAAACTATTTGGTTTCAATCCGAAAGAGACCACGGTTCGAACCGAAATCATGGCAGGTATCACCACCTTCCTTACCATGGCCTACATTCTGGCCGTTAATCCAAATATTTTAGGGGAAACAGGAATGGACAAAGGCGCCTTGTTTACCACCACAGTACTCATGTCGGCTTTGCCTACCATCTTCATGGCCCTTTATGCCAAACTTCCATTGGCTTTGGCACCGGGCATGGGTTTGAATGCTTTCTTTGCTTACACCGTATGCCTTATTATGGGTTACTCCTGGCAGTTTGCTTTGACTGCTGTATTCTTGGAAGGACTTGCCTTCATTCTTTTGACTATAACCAATCTTCGTGAAAAGATTGTAGAGGTTATTCCTCCTGCCTTAAAAACAGCCATCAGTGCCGGTATTGGTCTTTACATCGCTTTTATCGGTCTGAAAAACGCAGAAGTTATCGTAGACAATCCAGCTACCCTCGTTAGTTTAGGCAAGTTAACTACCGGTTCCGGCTTGTTGGGTGTCATCGGTATTGGACTAACTTCCATTCTTTTGGTACGCAATGTAAAAGGAGCACTTCTGATCGGGATTTTAGCAACTACTTTAATCGGTATCCCTATGGGCATTACCAATATCGATGGTATCTTTAGCATCCCACCTTCCATCGAACCTATTTTCATGAAATTCGAATGGAGCAACATTTTTACCGCAGAAATGGCAACCATTGTCTTCACGTTATTATTCGTCGACTTA
>JAZORK010000229.1:0-1012 GCA_045656485.1 Acutalibacteraceae bacterium
AATCTCCGAGGCGGTATTGGGCATTGCGGGCGACATCAGGCCTGCATAGTCGGCTTCAATCTGGTAGTCTATATCGTCGGCATGAGGGTTGTTCCTCCAATGACCCGATTCGGGCGGCATTATTCCTCGCAAGATATTGTATCGTGCCGCCTGGTTGGCATGCCACAACGGGTAACGAGCCGTCGCCACAGCCATCGCCAGCGAGTCGGTGGGGGCATCGAGACCCAGACGCTCAAAAGTTTCAACAAAGGTGAGGTCCATATAAATATCGTCATAAAGGCTCGGTACTCGCTTCATATAAGCGGCCAGATAGTCGGGCTCACCCCACGGAATCTCCACACTGTCGGGTATCATCTGGCTGCGATATTCAAATTCGGTGGGGCCTCCATAGGTTACACCTATGACCTGTGCGGCCCAGCCTCCTTTGATTTTGTCGAGCAAAGTATCTTTCGACATCGTCAGTGTGCGAGGGATTTTGTTATCTGCGGTGTCGGCGCACGATGTTGTAATGGTCAGCGTCAGTATTGCGGCGACTATCAATGATGCGGATAGCGCAATTTTTAGGTTTGTTAAGCGGGTCATAACCTTTGAATTTGAATTTATAGTTGTCACAAATATACAATTTTGTCATCATTTGGGCAATTTTGCTTTCGGATTATTCGATTTTTTGAGATGCTATATATTATATAATATAGGTATAAACGGCATTTTTGAGGAAATTGTAAATTTTTTGAAAAAAATATTCGAAAAAGTTTGCACGAATAAAAATAATGCCTACCTTTGCAACCGCAAATGAGAAATAAAGTTCTTCGGAACAACCTACGGCGGCACTGATGGCTGCCTTTTTTAAGGGGTTAAAATGAAGAAAAATAAAAAAGTTTGCAAAAAGTTCTTGAAAAATTTGGTGGTTTAAAAAAGTTGCATTACCTTTGCACCACTTTCCGCTCTGAAAAAGTGAGTGGATTTTTCAAACGGTTCTTTGATTTACTGGTTTTAGTTAATAGAGAGAAAT
>JAZORK010000230.1:0-6277 GCA_045656485.1 Acutalibacteraceae bacterium
CCAAACAGACCGATAATCACAGGACCAACCAGACCAGGAATCATATTTCCGAACATCGAACCAACACCGCGGGCAGATGATAAGGAAGCTCGCTCAGCATCATTGGTAGACATAGCGGACAACAGGGAACCCATGGGAATATTAAACATGGTATAGGCAGCCTCATAGAGGATTTTGACTGAGAAGAGCACCACGATCAGGGAGATACCCTCGAAGAAGGTAGGCACTGTCCACAATGCGATTGCCGTCACTGCAAGCAAAGGAGTTGCACGCAACAGCCACGGTCTGAATTTTCCACGGTGATCCTGCTTTTTGGCGAAGGCCTTGTCCATCAGAGCACCCATCAGGGGATCATTCACCGCATCCCAGATAGTCCAGATGATCACCAACGTACCCAACAGCTTCGGGTCGATGCCCAAGGCATTGGTACAGAACACAGAAAAGATGCTGGCCATAAGGGTAAAGGTCATACAACCGCCCCAATCGCCGAACATATAGCCAAACCAATGCTTTTTGGAAAGGCCGCCTTTTTTTGATGCCTTAGCCATAACTAAAACCTCCATTTGTTTTTATTGCCATTGTGTATTATACCAAACATTTTTCAAAAAATCAACCAATGTTTGTGAAAAATGCCAATAAATTTGGGCTTCACTTTTTGTATAATATGTACTATTAACAATAAAAAGTGTAGTTAAGGGGTTAGGTTGTCAAAGTTAGGTGACTGGTGTCATACATAACCTTTGCGTTGTTTTCTCGTATTAGTTCACGGGAAATTTTATCACCTGTGGCTTTATCTATACAAATACGGTAAACCTGTCCTTTGCGGTAAACGTCATTGCCTACACGAACAAAATGCTCGTTTTCGGTTTGTATGTGGTATTTGATAGGTAAATTATCCGAAGCACGAAGCTCACCGCATAGATGTGTATCGGTAACATAAGTTATTAGTTGGTATGTAATATCCGATTCGTTTTTAAAGCGGTAATCTAGATAGTTATATACTATAGAAGTGCCTGTGCCAAAGGGCACTTGCCTATTAAAATCGGGGAATAGGTCGAATCCGTCGTGGTGGTGATGCTCGACAATTTTTAATGGTGTGTGCAAAACCATCCAATGAATTAAATTTGTAAACTGGCACATTCCACCGCCAATACCTGCGGTTGTTGCTGCTTTAGATATTGTCAAACCGTTTTTATAGCCTTTGGAGGCGGTGGTACTTCCCACCAAATGCCAAAAGGAAAAGGTTTCACCGGGGCGAATTAAAACACTGTTAACCTTTGGAGTAGCGAGTGATAGATTCACGGCTTTATTTTCTTGCAATTCTAGGTCAACATTACCTAGTTTTCGCCTTATTAGAGAATTGTGTTTGTAAATAACAAAGGGCAATAATTCTTCTTGCTTTACACTTGCAAAATGGCGCATTGAAAATAGGTTTTTAATGTGCCTTACAATACGACATTTTATTGTGGAAATCTTGTAGGTAAGCGGTGAAATTTCACAAAATAGTTTTTTCGCCATAAGCAAACTCCTGTTTTAAAATCTTTTTAAAATTGTATCACATAAGTATTTTACAGTCAACAAATATAAAAACTATGAAAATCTGCACAAAACACAATTTAAATACTTTTTCGGTATAAATCATTTGCTCTTAGTGGGAATATAGCACAACATTCCTTTAAATATTGACAATGCGGGTGGGATAATATAATATATAGTTGATATTAATATGAATTAGAGGTACCTGTAAAATGGAACAAATTGCATTATATATTAAAGATTTTTTACATCCTTTAGCAGAAATTTCGGCTAGTATATTAGAATTAATAGGTATAGTTATAATTATTGTGGGTTCTTGTCGTGCACTTATACGCCTTATTAAAAATGTGTTTAAAAAGAAGGGCTTTCATGTGGTGGTTGACCTTGGTAAAGCGCTCTCTTTAGCTTTAGAATTTAAAATGGGTGCCGAAATTATTAAAACGGTTATCATTCATAATCTTGAAGAATTGGCAATACTCGGCATAGTAATTATAATTCGTGCGCTTTTAGCGTTTATTATCCATTGGGAAATCAGGCTAGAAGAAAAAACCGAACAAAGATTAAATGAAAAGAATAAATAACACAAAATCCCCACCGATTACTCGGTGGGGATAAATTGTTTATTGGGTTATGAATTATTTTATATCCTTGATAGCGGTCTGAACAGTACGCAAAAGAGGGGAATTGTTATTATCTGTATTAGTGCTTAGGTAGGCTTTTTCGAAATTGCCTTAAATATTTAGATGATTCTATTCTTCGATTATTTTAACAAGTTCGGTTAAGTCCTTGCGTTTTTTTGTGCGAAGTTTATCATCTTCCGAAGCGTATCCTAAAGTGATAACAAGCCGTATTGCACCGTCTAAACCGCAAATTTCACGGATTTTCGTATCATCTAACCAACCAAGTATACAACTACCAAGTCCCTGAGCAGTTGCTTCGGCGGTAATATATGCCGACACTATGCCGATATCAATCGAGCGGTAATCGTTATTTTTAACCTTGGCTCCGAATGCCGCAGTTTTAACGTAAGGCTTTTCCGACAACACAATCAAAACGGGAGCATCCGTTGCGAATTTATTCATTCCCATTCCTTGGGTTGCTTTCGCCACTTTTTTTGCCGTCTCGCCCTTGCAAACGGTTATTTGATACGGCTGACCGTTGCAAGCAGAAGGTGAAAGCCTTGCGGCTGTTAAAATGCAGTCTAATTTTTCTTTTTCAACCATTCTGGCCGAATCATAACTGCGACAGGACTGTCTGTTTTCTGCAATTTCTGTAAAATTCATAATTTTCTCCTTTGTAATTGAAATTCGATGAATCGGAGTTAAGTTTTTATAATTATAACAAAAACTTACAAAATTTACAACAAACAATCAATCCCCACCAATTTCGGTGGGGATTGATTGTTTTATAAAGTCAGCAATTATTTGTTTTCTTTGATTGCAGCCTGTGGTTCAGTACGCAAAAGTGGGGAAGTATACAAAACTACACGAAATTATAGATTAATTACTTAATTTATTACCGCATGATTTGTGGTTATGTTGATTCTCTTAAATGCAATGCTCATACCACAAGTCACATAGGCAAGCGCCTGACCCCAGTTGGAAGGAATCGAACAAAAATTGGCAACTTTTGTGACCACAGAATTAGCAACGAGGTATTGGCTGTCCATCTGGCTCAAAAATACGTTATATAACGGCGATACAATTTGGCTGATTGAAGGTATAATAATTACCAAACAACCAAGGATAAGCAATTCAAGCCAAATGCCACCCTTTTTATTGCCGCAGCAAATAATTAACAGAGCTATACAAGCCGTACGCAAGAAACAAATCAAAAATGATAATAGCGGAAAATGAGGCAATGTCTCCACCAAATCTTCGGGATATCCATAGACTTCGCGGGCAAGCATACTCTGAAACGGAATGGAAGCAAGAATAAGTATTAGAGAGAACCCCGCAAGCACAACAGCTATAATAGCCATTATTCGAATTGTTTTTTGCATAATTAAAATTCCTTTCTGTTTGTTATGCGAATATCTGCATATTATTTTTTATTATTATATCATTTTTCGCGTTATATTGCAATAGATAAAAATCCCCACCAATGCTTAGGTGGGGATTGATTGTTTATTTAGGATAGATTATTTCATATCCGTAATTGTAGCCTACGATGCAGTACACAAAAGAGGGAATTCTTATTTTTGTCATTTATGAATGTACATTCTTGACATACCCGTCTCGCCATCACATTGCACCATACAGTAAAATTCCCAGCCGTATCTTTCATAAAAACCTGTATGGTCGGTAACTAAATACACAGGAGAAATGCCCTTTAATCTCAAATCCATAACAGCCATATTAAGCAAATGTCCCGCAATGCCTTTTCTGCGGTGCTTTTCTTCTGTATAAACAGCGCAAACATTGGGTGAAAGGTCAGGACGATTGTGAAAATCGTTTTTTATCACTCCAAGTCCTGCGACGATCTGATTATCGCATAAACATATATACCATCCATATTCTGTTTCGCCTTTTAAATATGCGTTCATACATTCAAGATACGCTTCAGTTGGTGCAGACCATTTACTGCTAAACCACTCAGCTGCACTTTTCATTAATTCGGGATTTTTCCGAAGGTTTATAAATTGATATTCTGCCACGAACAATATCACCTCTTGAATACATTATAGCACATCTTATACTCAACAAAAAGTACTTTGCATAAAAAATCCGCCCGAATTTCTTCGGGCGGATAAATTTGTTCTATAAAGTCAGCAATTATTTGCTTTCCTTGATAGCAGGCTGTGGTGCTATGCACAAAAGGGGGAAAGTATATATTTTTTAATTGAATTTTAGTTTATCCGTATAACCAACTTGACGGAACTAAAAACGTATATGGTGCTGTAACTAATGCAAATGTGAGTGATAACTTTAATCGCAATAAGTTGTCTATTTTTTTGAATGTAATAAAGTAATTGAGAATAAAAATCAAAGCGGACGATATCACTATAGCAGGTGCGGTTAAATAAAGTTCATCACCCATTCGACCGACATCAAATACTGTCATCAATAATAGCATATATCCTGCGCCAATAATATCAGAAATCATACCGAACAGATAAATTTTTATTATATGTCGCTTATACCACTGCTTTTTATCCGCAATTTTCAACACAATCATACTGATTATTAAAACGATACTATCAATAATAAAATTGCCTGGAAGAATAATAAGCCATATTTGCGGAAATAACAAAATCATCCAAAAGGGGAACAATACATTATAAAGCTTAACGTCATTATTCTTACTATTCATTGCAAAACCACCTTTCTGTTAAATAGAAAATGAGTTGTGTTTTAAATATATCATTTTTATTTAAATAAATCAATACAAAAATCCCCACCGATTGCTCGGTGGGGATAATTTTGTTTTATAAATCTAATTACTTAGATTCTTTGATAGCAGCCTGAGCAGCAGCGAGACGAGCGA
This sequence comes from Acutalibacteraceae bacterium, assembly GCA_045656485.1. Classification (GTDB taxonomy): domain Bacteria; phylum Bacillota; class Clostridia; order Oscillospirales; family Acutalibacteraceae; genus UBA737. Next base: position 5,023 of record JAZORK010000230.1, read on the forward strand.
TCGGCACACGGAAGGGTGAGCAAGATACGTAGTCAAGACCAATCTTATGGCAGAATTCAACAGATACAGGGTCACCGCCGTGTTCACCGCAGATACCGCAGTGGATTTCAGGACGGGTCTTTTTACCCATTGTTACAGCCATATCCATTAATTTACCAACGCCTGTTTGGTCAAGCTTAGCAAATGGATCGTTTTCATAAATCTTGGTATCGTAGTAAGCATCTAAGAACTTACCAGCGTCGTCACGGCTGAAGCCAAATGTCATTTGAGTTAAGTCGTTTGTACCGAAGCAGAAGAATTCAGCTTCCTTAGCGATGTCGTCAGCGGTGAGACATGCTCTGGGGATTTCCATCATGGTACCAACTTCGTACTTAAGGTCAGCGCCTGCAGCAGCGATTTCTGCGTCAGCAGTAGCAACAACAACATCCTTAACGTACTTAAGTTCCTTAACTTCACCGGTAAGAGGAATCATAATTTCGGGAACGATGTTCCAATCAGCATGAGCCTTCTTAACGTTGATAGCAGCGCGGATAACAGCAGCAGTTTGCATCTTTGCAATTTCAGGATAGGTAACTGCAAGACGGCAACCACGGTGACCCATCATGGGGTTGAATTCGTGGAGAGAAGAGATGATATTCTTAATATCAGCAACAGTTTTGCCTTGTGCAACAGCTAAAGCCTTAATGTCAGCTTCTTCGGTAGGAACGAATTCATGAAGCGGAGGATCTAAGAAACGGATGCAAACAGGGTTGCCTTCCATTGCTTCGTAAAGCTTTTCGAAGTCGCCTTGTTGATAGGGAAGAATCTTAGCAAGAGCAGCTTCACGTTCTTCAACTGTGTCAGCACAGATCATTTCACGGAAAGCAGCGATTCTGTCAGCTTCGAAGAACATATGCTCAGTACGGCAGAGACCGATACCTTCAGCGCCGAGTTCACGAGCCTTCTTAGCGTCGGTAGGTGTATCAGCATTGGTGCGAACCTTTAAGGTTCTGAATTCGTCTGCCCAAGCCATGATTCTGCCGAATTCGCCAGCGATTTCAGCGTCAACAGTGGGGATAATACCATCATAGATATTACCGGTTGAACCATCGATAGAAATGAAGTCGCCTTCGTTGTAGGTCTTACCAGCGAGTGTGAACTTCTTGTTTTCTTCGTCCATGATGATTTCGCCACAACCAGATACGCAGCAAGTACCCATACCACGAGCAACAACGGCAGCGTGAGATGTCATACCACCACGAACGGTGAGGATACC
>JAZORK010000231.1:0-10857 GCA_045656485.1 Acutalibacteraceae bacterium
CTAATATAACGTTTACTGTCTTCATAAATAAGTGTTTCGGGATAATATTTAGTATTATCTTTTCCAATAGTCAAATGAGTATAACCACTTTTTTCGTGAGCATAAAATATAAATACTGTTTTCAGTAATTTAGTATCTGAAACTAAATCATAGTCAAAATCGATTATAATTTTACTGTGTTGCTTATCTAACAATTTATCAATTTGCTCAAAATATTTTACTCGATTTATAATTTTGCAATAATTTTTATGTTTTTCTATACTCTCTAAAGGTATTTCTTTTTTAAGTATTTTTTTGAAAATTAAATTTTTGCTTTTGCCTTTAAAATAATTTATATCATTCAACTTTCCCAAACCTATTAAATGAAAAAAATTATCGGCAGTAAAATAGAATGAAAATTTGAAATCATTCTCTAAGGTTATAGTGTATTTTTTATGTAATAATGTTTTATAAAATTGGGCGCACTCAAAAATATCTTTCGTTTTAAACACTCCTGCTAAAAGAAAAGGGTATCCGCTGGTATGCGAATACCCAAAACTTTTGTATTTTTTTGCCTTGAAGACATAGCTTGTAACAGGATTAATACTAACCCTCCTCAGTCTCAGTCAAAGTTCACAAGCACAACGAATGACATCAACGACACAGCAGAAACGAACACAAGCCAGTTTCTACACTAATAATATATGATTTCAATTGAAAAGTAAACATCAAAATTGCACAAAGATTTATCATAAAAATTGTTTTTTTTGAATATTTTTCGTGTTTTTTGAACTTTTTATGTGTTTTTTTGAACTTTTTATGTGTTTTTTAACAATTTCAATTAACTTAATGTAGATTTACTATATTTTCTTTTTAATTAAATTAAGTTTTGTTATTTAATTTTCAACATATTCCATAATGTCGTTTGGTTGACATTTAAGCACTGCACAAAGACGCTCTAACGTTCTTGTGTCAATATTTCCCTCGTTGTTTTTCATCTTTGTTAATGCCGCTTGCGAAATAATATTATCTTTTCGTATTTTGTATGTGCTTATCCCTTTTTCTTTAAGCAATTTAAAAAGCTTGTCGTATTTAAAAGCCATTATCAATACCTCTTTTCACGTTATTAGGACGCCGACATATAATTATCCTTATCTCAGCGTATATAGTATATCATAACACATACACGAAATCAAGTGCACAAAATAAACAAGCGCATACACGAAATATTGTGCACAATACCGTATTGACTATACACGATATTTAGTGTATAATGTAATTAAACAAAGGGTACAAACCCACAAGAAAGGAATTAACAAAATGAGTAAAAGCACAATAACCGCTAACGAAAGAGAATTGTTAAATATAGTGAGAGAAAGCGAAAACCCTACTAAAACGATTATGTTTATGATTGATGTTATAATAGATTTCTTAAACCAAAACAATAACACAACCTTATCTGATAAAGCGGTATAAAAGCCGCTTTATTTTTTTAACAGTGAAAGAACAGTGAAACAAGAGGTTGCCAAAAGGTTGCCACGCAAGCTAATTTTACGTTTCTCAATAAATACTATTCCCTGTTTTCAAAAGCGCTACAACCTCAGTGTTTAAGCGGTTTTGAGTGTGTTTTAAGAAAAAATAAAAGGTAGTTGAAAAACTACCTTTTTTGGCTGGGGTGGCAGGATTCGAACCTACGAATGCAGCAGTCAAAGTGCTGTGTCTTACCGCTTGACGACACCCCAATATTAAATTGTGTTCTAAATTGATTTTTACGGTACGCCAAAGCGCACCGTAAAAAATGGGGTGGAAGATGGGATTCGAACCCACGGTCTCCAGTGCCACAAACTGGCGCTTTAACCAACTAAGCTACATCCACCATAGAACAAGAATTATTATACCATATTTTTTTATTTTGTCAAGAAAAATTTTTATTTTTTTAAGCCGTGTAAAATTAAAAATCTTGCACGGCTTTTTATCTTAAATTTCCTTTAAAAATTCTTCTATTCGCTGTAAGGCTACTTTAATATGCTCTACTGAATAACAATAAGATGCACGGATAAAACCTTCACCGCTTTCGCCAAAGGCGGTACCGGGTACTACTGCTACCTTTTTAGAGTATAAAAGCTTTTCACAAAATTCGTCACTTGTCATACCTGTAGACTCAATAGACGGAAAAGCATAAAATGCACCCTTAGGCTCACGGCAGGTAAGACCTAATTTATTAAAGCCTGAAACAATAAGACGTCTTCTCATATCATACTGCTTTAGCATATATTTAACGTCTTCATCACAGTTTTTAAGGGCTTCAACAGCAGCGTATTGGCTTGTTGTGGGTGAAGACATAATCGCAAATTGATGAATTTTTGTAATTTCATCAATAATGGGTTTAGGTCCACATACGTACCCTAAGCGCCAACCCGTCATAGAAAAAGCTTTCGAAAAGCCATTAACTGTAATTGTGCGTTCATAAAGACTATCTAGTGATGCGGGAGAAACATGTGCCTTGCCCGAGAAAGTAAGCACGGCATAAATTTCATCCGAGAGTACCATTATATTAGTGCCCTCAAGCACCTTTACAAGTTCCTCGAGGTCTTCCCTTTCCATTATAGCACCAGTCGGGTTAGAAGGATACGGGAGAATAAGCACCTTGGTTTTATCGGTTATAGCCGATTTTAATTCTTCTGCTGTTACCTTAAAATCGTTTTTTGCCTTGGTGTTTATAATTACAGGCACACCACCCGCAATACGGGTAATGGGCTCGTAACAAACATAGCTTGGCTGTGGGATAATTACTTCGTCCCCCACATTTATGAGGGCACGCAAAGCCATATCAATAGCCTCGCTACCACCTACCGTTACTAAAATTTCATTTTCGGGGTTATATTTAATAGCGAACTTGCGGTCAAGATAGTTTGAAATTTCACGTCTTAGTTCAATCAAACCCCAATTGGATGTATACTTTGTTTTTCCACGTTGCAAAGACTCGATACCTGCTTTTCTAATAGCCCAAGGGGTTTGAAAATCAGGCTCACCAACGCCCAACGAAATAACATCATCCATAGTAGCGGCAATATCAAAAAACTTTCTAATACCTGACGGCTTTATGTCGGTAACGGTTTTGTTTAATACCTTGCCGTAATCTATCATACGAAGAGCTGCCCCCTGTCATCAATAGGACCTGAAATAAGCTCAACATCCATTTCTTTATATCTACGCATTACAAAATGTGTTGCGGTAGAGGTTACAGAATCAATTGTAGCAAGTTCCTTTGCGACAAAACGTGCAATATCTTGTAATGTCTTGCCTTTTACAATTATATTAAGGTCATAATTACCCGACATCAAATATACCGACTCAACCTCGTTATACTTCATAATTTTTTCGGCAACTTCTTCAAAACCTAAGCCTGCCTTTGGTACAACGTTAAGCTCAACTACTGCCGAAACGTAAGCACCATCCAATTTTTCCCAGTCTATAACCGCTTTATAACCGCGGATTAAGCCATCCTTTTCAAGCTGATTTATAATATCGGCAATTTCACTTGCGGTAGTGCCAAGCATAGTTGCTATATCCTCATTAGTGTATTTTGCATTTTGTGATAAAAGTTTTAATACTTCATATTTCATATAAATCACCTATCCTTTAAAAAAATGATACTTAAATTATGCCAATAAGTCAAGTTAAAGTTTCATTATAGCAGGCACGTTCACCGCCGATAAACTTGGGGCGTTGCCTTGCGGCTAAAACGGTGGCATTACCAATTTTATTATTTTTAAGTCTTACGGGAACTGCAACCCTTTTAATGTGCATACCAATCATTGTAAAGCCGATGTCAAGCCCTGCATGAGCCCCTATTTCTTCCACCACAACAGGATTTTTAAAGGTGTTATAAGCCGCTGTAGCAAAGGAACCTCCTGCTTTAGGCTGTGGTACTACATTTACAATTTCTAAATTACTTGCCGCTTCGTGTTCTATTACAATAGCACGGTTAAGGTGTTCACAGCACTGTGCCGCTACAAAAACACCATTTTCATTGGCGGCAGTATATATTCCCTCAAAAACCGCTTTAGCGGCTTCAGGAGAAGAATTAGTACCGATTTTATCCCCAACAATTTCACTTGTAGAGCAACCGATTACTAAAATATCTTTTTCCTTTAAATTTGCAATTTCTATAATTTCCAAAGCCGAGTTGTAGGCTTCCCTCTTTAACTTTTCTAACATTTTTACCACTTTTCCTATAATTTTAATATATTATACCACCTTTTCATTAAAATTCAAATAAAAAATACTTGCAAATGTTAAATTTTAGTGTTATTATTGTTTTTGTAAATGCGTTGACAAAGGAAAGTAAGGCTATACCGCCTTTCAGAGAGTATCCGCCAAGGCTGTAAGCGGATATAAGTGTTCGGTATTTTCTGAAGTTCCCTTTCGAGCAGCAGTGCTGAATTAACAGTAGGTACTGACGGTAAACTCCGTTATAGGTTACAAGAGTGTTTGCTTTTGCAAAAATACGGGTGGTACCGCGGAGATTTTATGCTTCGTCCTGTTTATAGGACGGGGCTTATTTTATTTTTTGGAGGTTTTTTGATGAAAACACAACTTGAAGCTATCAGCCTACAAGCTAAAGAAGCGATAGCTAATGCTACTAACGCAACCGAAATCGAAAATTTGCGTGTAAAATACTTAGGCAAAAAGGGTGAACTTACTGCTATTTTAAAGCAAATGGGCTCACTTTCCCCCGAAGAACGCCCCGTAATGGGTCAGCTTGTAAACCAAGCTAAAGCAGAGGTTGAAGCCTTAATCGGCGAAAAGACCGAACAAATGAAAAAACTAGCATTAGAACAAAAATTAAAGGATGAAACTATTGACATTACCCTACCCGCTACCGAAATTAGCCGTGGTAAGCTTCATCCCTTAAATACCGTTCTTAACGATATGATTGATATTTTCACATCAATGGGCTTTGACGTTGTTGACGGTCCCGAAGTTGAAACCGACCACTACAACTTTGAATGTCTTAACGTTCCTGCCGACCACCCCGCACGTGATATGCAGGACACCTTCTATTTAGCCGAAAATCTTTTGCTTCGCACACAAACATCAGCGGCGCAAATCAGAACAATGGAAAACCGCAAGCCGCCTATTCGTGTAATTTGCCCAGGCAGAGTTTTCCGTGCTGACGAAGTTGACGCAACTCACTCACCTGTTTTCCACCAAATTGAAGGTCTTGTTGTTGACAAGAACGTTACTATGTGCGACCTTAAAGGCGTATTAGAAGAATTTGCACGTGAAATTTACGGTAAGGATACCGCTGTTAAATTCCGTCCTTCCTTCTTCCCCTTTACCGAACCTTCGGTTGAAGTTGACGTTACCTGTTCGGAATGTGGCGGCAAGGGTTGCCGTGTTTGCAAAGGCAGCGGCTGGATTGAAATTTTAGGTGCAGGTATGGTACACCCCAACGTGCTTCGCAGCTGTGGCATTGACCCTGAAGAATATTCGGGCTTTGCTTTTGGTATTGGTCTTGACCGACTCACCACCACACGTTATAAGATAAGCGACATTCGTCTTTTATTTGAAAACGACAAGCGCTTTTTAGACCAGTTTTAAGGAGTAGGCAGATATGAAAATTTCACTTAACACTTTAAAATATTATGTTGATATAAATGTTCCGGTTGAAGAGCTTTGCGATAAAATGGTTATGGCAGGCTTCGAAGTTGAGAGCATTGAAAAAGAGGGCGAAAACCTTCAAAACGTGGTTGTAGCACGTATTGAAAAAATCACCCCACACGAAAACAGCGACCATTTGCAAATTTGCCAAATGAATATTGGTCGTGAAGAACTTGTTCAAATCGTTACAGGCGCTCAAAATATTGCCGAGGGTGATTTAGTACCTGCCGCACTCGATAACAGCCATCTTCCCAACGGTATGCACATTGTAAAGGGCAAACTTCGTGGCGTTGAATCTAACGGTATGTTATGCTCGGGTGAAGAGCTTTGCCTTACCGAAGCCGACTACGAGGGTGCATCTGTAAACGGCATTTTAATCTTAAAGGAATCGGAAGTTATCGGTACCGATATGCGTGACGTTTTAGGTCTTAACGATTATATTATTGACTTTAAAATTACCGCAAACCGCCCCGACTGTAACTGCTTCTTGGGTGTTGCTAAGGAAATTAGCGTAGTGCTCGGCACTAAATTTAAAGCCCCCACACCCGAATATAAGACTATTGGCGGCGATATTAAGGATTATATTGACGTAGAAGTTGAAAACTACGATTTATGCCCCCGTTATATTGGTAGAGTAGTTAAAAACCTTAGAATTAAGCAAAGCCCTGCTTGGATGCAAAAGGCAATTACCGCTTCGGGTATGCGCCCAATTAACAACATTGTTGATATTACCAACTTTGTAATGCTTGAAACAGGTCAACCCATGCATGCCTTTAACTACAATGATTTAAGCGACAAGAAAATTATTGTAAGAACCGCTAAAGAGGGCGAAAGCATTACCACTATCGACGGTAAGGAACACAACCTTAATACTTCTATGCTTGTTATTGCCGACGGCAAAAAGCCTTCCTGCCTTGCAGGTATTATGGGCGGCAAGGAAAGCGAAATTGAAGACGACACCACCGATTTATTCTTAGAATCGGCTAAATTCCGCCGTGACAATGTTCGCCATACAGGTAGAGCCTTAGGTATTCGTACCGAATCTAGCGGTCGTTTTGAAAAGGGTATTGACATTGTAAACGTAGAATACGCTATGGAACGTGCTTTACAGCTTATTTCTGACCTTGACGCTGGTGATATTATTGAAGGTGTAATCGACCGCAATAATGGTCTTCCCGAAGAAAGAATTTTAAAGGTTACTACCGACAGCATTATTGAACTTTTAGGTGTAGATATTCCTACCGACCGCATTGTTGAAATTTTAAATTCGTTAGAGCTTCCCACCACAATTGATGGCAATATGCTTACCACTAAGGTTCCTTCAATCCGTGATGATATTGAAGGCAGAGCTGACTTAGCCGAAGAAGTTATGCGTATTTACGGCTATGACCATATTATTGGTACTAAGATGAAGGGTGCTGTTATTCGTGGCACAAAGTTACCCGAAAGAATTAAAACCGACAAAATCAAAGCTTTAATGAACGGCGCAGGCGCTTTTGAAATTGCCACCTATTCGTTTATTGCAAGTAAGGCTATTGATACCCTTCTTTTAGCCGAAGATGATGAAAGACGCAACCAAATAAAGATTATTAATCCATTAGGCGATGAATATTCTACAATGAGAACACAGCTTACTACAAGTATGCTTACTGTTCTTGCTACTAATATTAACAAAAAAATTCCCGAAGGTAGATTCTTTGAAATAAGCAAACGCTTTGTACCTAAGGCTCTCCCCTTGACCGAACAACCCTTAGAAATCCCCACAATGTCAATTGGTATTTATGGCAAGGATGAAGACTTCTTCACATTAAAAGGCATTATTGAAGCTATTTGCGCTACCTTAGGCGGCCACACTCAGTACGAAAGAAGTGCTGAACCCTATCTCCACCCAGGTAGACAAGCCCTTGTTAAAGCAAACAACAAGGAATGTGCTGTATTCGGTCAGGTTCACCCTGCTGTTGCCGAAAGCTACGGTATTGACTGTCCTGTATTTGTGGCTGAAATTAAGCTTGATGTACTCCTTGAAATCAACAAGCGTAAGACCGTTTACAAGCCGTTACCTAAATTCCCTGCTGTTGAACGTGACTTTGCGGTATTGGTTGATAAAGAAACCCCCGTTGGCACACTTGAAAAGGCAATTTCGGGCGGTGCAGGCAGATTGCTTGAAAAAATCGAACTTTTCGACGTTTACGAAGGTGCTCAAATCCCCGAAGGTAAAAAGAGCGTAGCATTTAGCGTATATCTTCGCTCTGCCGACAGCACCCTTACCGATAAGGAAATTGATGATGTAAACACCAAAATCATTAAGAAGCTTGAATCGGTTGGTGCCGAGCTTAGAAAATAATGCTTGAATTTTTTATAAATTTGTTATACTATAAGTAACATAGAATAAAATTTACTAAAGAAGGTGTTATTGATGAATGATAAAACTATGACCTTTTCGGTGGGTGACCAAACCGAGCAACAAATTCGTATGATTTTGGTTAGCGTTTATGATGCACTAAAAGAAAAGGGCTACAATCCTATAAATCAATTGGTTGGATATATATTATCCGAAGACCCAACCTATATTACAACCCATAATAACGCCCGAAATCTTATAAGAAAAATTGACCGTGACACTTTGTTACAGTCACTTGTTAAGTATTATATTTCGAATTAATTTTACAAAAACCCCTGTGTTTTACAGGGGTTTTTATTTTTTTGAAAAAAATTTTAAAAATTTTTAAATTTTTTGCAATAAAATTGCCTTCTCGTGCATTATTAAGGTGAAAGGACAAATTTTTACAACAAAATTTTAAAAAAGAGGTATTAATTATGAAAAAAATATTAGCATTAATTTTTTGCATTATTTTAATGCTACCCGTTGTAACAGCCAATGCTGAAACAGACAACACACAAACATTTGGTGTTTTAAGTTATAAAATCGAAAATAACCAAGTAACTATAACCGACTGTGATACCAAAGCTACCGGCGAAATAGAAATCCCAAGTAAAATTAATGGAGTACCTGTTACCGCTATTGGAGAAGAAGCCTTTTACTCTTGCAAAAAAATAGAAAATGTTATTATTCCAAATAGCATTAAAACTATTGGTCGTTCCGGTTTCGCAAACTGTAAGAAAATGAAAAGCATTGTAATTCCCGATAGTGTTACAAGCATCGGCAAGCATTCTTTTTCGGGATGCAACGCTCTTGAAAATGTAACGCTTTCGAAAAATATAGATATTATTCCCTATAGGGGATTTTGCGATTGTGAATCTTTAAAGACTGTTACCCTTCCATACGGCATTACTAAAATTGACGAATACGCTTTTCAATATGCAGGAATTGAAACAATTAAAATTCCTGACAGTGTTACCGATATAGGAAAAGCAGCATTTTACGACTGTGAAAATCTTAAAAATGTTACTTTATCCAAAAACCTTAAAAAAATAAGAACTGGTACTTTTTTTGATTGTGATAATTTAAAAAGTATTACAATTCCTGACAGCGTTACCTACATAGGCTACCGCTCCTTTTGTTGCAATAATTTAACAGAGATTAAATTATCCAAAAATCTTAAAACCATTGCTGAAGAAGCATTCTTACTTTGTTATAAATTGACATCGCTAACTTTACCTGAAGGCGTTACCACTATCGGCAATGAAGCATTCGAAGGTTGCGAAAATTTAAAAACAATTACTTTACCAAAAAGTCTTACTACTATCGGCAATGGAGCATTCAAAGGGTGCGAAAATTTAAAAACAATTACTTTACCTGAAGGTCTTACCACCATTAATGAAGATACATTTGATTCCTGTGTTAAGCTAACAAAAGTAACTTTGCCTAAAAGCATTAAAACTATCAAACGCAGAGCATTCGTTAATTGCTCCAAACTTAAGGAAATTAACTATAAAGGCACAAAAGCAGACAAAGCAAATATTAAATTATTCGGCGATAATAAAGGATTAGAATCTGCAAAATGGAATTACGCCCCGACTTCCGCCAAAAAGCCTGTGGCATCCAAAAACGAAAGCACCGCTTCAAAGGTAGAAACATCCAAACCGCAAGATACTTCATCTTTAGAAAATGAACTTACAAGTGAAGACGTTACTTCGTGTGAAGACTTGACTTCAAGTGAAGATATGACTTCAAGTGAAGATGTTACTTCAAGTGAAGAAACTAAAGTTCCGACACAAGAAACCCCAAAAGCCACAAACTACACCGTAATATTTATTATAGCATTTGCAGGTTTTGCATTAACAGGCGGTGTAACGTTCCTTGTATTAACCAAATTTAAAAAACAATAAAGAAAGACGTGTTAATTATGAAAAAAATATTATCTTTAATTTTAATTGCTGTACTTTTAGTAACAACTCTAAGCCTTAACGCCTTTACCGCTTTTGCCAAAGAAGATTCTACAGAAAACATTGATTACTACGTTGAAAACGGCGAAGCAATAATATACTATTTACCATCCGAAAAAATACCCACAAAAATAGACGGTTACCCGGCAACTACTATTCTTAAATATGGTAATGTTGTTGAGGAATTGCTTGAAGAAGATGAAAGCGGCGCTTATCATAATATTGGTGAAACACTTAATATTCCCGAAGGTATAAAAAGAATAGGAGATCATGCTTTCCAATGGTGTTCCCGTGCCAAAAACATCACCCTGCCTGATAGTTTGGAATATATCGGCTCATTTGCGTTCAATTCAACCAATTATTATAAGGATAAATCCAACTGGGAAGATGGTGTTCTTTACATTGGTAAGCATTTAATAAAGGCAGATGAAAGTTTATCAGGCGAATATAAAATCAAAGAAGGTACACTAACAATCGCTGCCGGGGCATTTTCAGAATGTACTAACCTCACCACAATTATCGTTCCAAATAGTGTAAAAAACATCTCTAATCCAATTTTTGGAGATCTAGAACTTAAATCACCTAAAAAAATAAAAATTTCGGATGATAATAAAAATTTTTACGTTGAAAGTGGAGTTATATATAACAAAGACTTAACCGAAGTTATTGCTGCAAGCCCTAGCACTATGGGTAACATAACTCTTCATAAAACCGTTAAAAAAATCCATGATTATGCTTTTTACAATTGTAATCTAATTAAAAGCATAAAGTTACAAAACGGTGTTGAAAAAATCGGTGATTATGCCTTCGCTAACTGTAAATCACTTGAAAAGATTAACCTTCCCGACAGCGTAAAAGAAATTG
>JAZORK010000232.1:0-15337 GCA_045656485.1 Acutalibacteraceae bacterium
ATTTTCAACCTTATAAGTATTTACAGTGTAAATACGGATAGCGTGTTCGCCAACGCAGGTGTCAAGAGTCTTAGGATCGCCGTTTACAGTACCGCTAGCCATTAAGGGAGCTACAACAGCACCATCTAATGTGTCGCCTTCTTCTACAGGGAAGTCTTCAGCAGCAACCATTGGGATGATGAACTTAAGACCGTCAGCAGGAGGTGTTGTAGCACCGTCTGCGCTGTCGAATGTAATCTTGAAGTAGGTAGCGCCTTCTGCACCAACTTCATGTGTGCCTGCAAATTTCCAACCGGAGCCACTGCAATATGTGCCGTCTGCCTTCCAATATTGGATGAATGCACGGCAGCCTTCAGCAACTTGGATAGAAATAGCTTCTTCTACTTTATAGGTGTTTACAGTGTAGATACGGATAGCGTGTTCGCCAACGCAAGTGTCAAGAGTTTTGGGATCGCCGTTAACTGTACCGGAAGCCATTAAAGGAGTAAGCACGTTGCCATCAACAACGTCGCCTTCTTGAATCGGGAATTCAGGTTCTAAAGCAACTTCAACTGTGGGAACGATAAACTTGAGACCGTCAACAGGAGGTGTTGTAGCACCGTCTGCGCTGTCGAAAGTAATCTTGAAGAATGCAGCACCTTCAGCACCGATATCATATGTGCAACCAATCTTCCAACCGGAACCGCTATGGTAAGTACCATCTTCCTTCCAATACTGAACGAATGCACGGCAGCCTTCAGCAACAACGATAGAAGTAACTTCTTCAAGCGGATATGTATTTACAGTGTAAAGACGAATATCATGAGGAGCTACGCAGTTTTCAAGAGTTTTGGGGTCACCGTTAACTGTACCGGAAGCCAATGAGGGATATACGTAACCGCCCTTAAATTCGTCGCCTTCGCGGATTTCAAATTTGGGGTCGCCTGTAGGAGCAGCGGGAACTTCGGGTTCAACGGGAACTTCGGGTTCTTCAGGAACTACAGGTGTGTCAGGAGTATCAGAACCAGCTTCTTTAACAGTAAGCTTTAAGCCATCAACAGGAGGAGTGGTTGAACCATCTGCGCTGTCGAATGTAACCTTAAGGTACATTGCATCAGATTCAATCTTGTGTGTACCAGCTGATAACCAGCCTTTGCCACTATGGTAAGAACCGTCTTCTTTCCATAATTGAACGAATGCACGGCAGCCTTCAGCAACGATAACTGTGTCGATTTCAGCAGCCTTGTAGGTATTTACTGTGTAAAGACGAATAGCGTGTTCAGCTACGCAAGTGTCAAGAGTCTTAGGAGCACCATTTACGGTACCAGATGCTAATGCAGGTGAAATTACACCGTCAACGATTACGTCTTCAGGTAATTCTTCCTTAACTGTGAGCTTTAAGCCATCAGCAGGAGGAGTAGTAGAACCATCAGCGCTGTCGAATGTAATCTTAAGATACATTGCATCAGATTCAATCTTGTGTGTACCAGCTGATAACCAGCCTTTACCACTATGGTAAGAACCATCTTCTTTCCATAATTGAACGAATGCACGGCAGCCTTCAGCGACGATAACTGTGTCGATTTCAGCAACCTTATAGGTATTTACTGTGTAAAGACGGATTGCGTGGTCAGCTACGCAAGTGTCAAGTGTTTTGGGAGCACCATTTACGGTACCCGATGCTAATGCAGGTGAGATTACACCGTCAACAATAACATCCTGAGCAGTTGTTTCTTCAGCGTGTACAACACAAGCAAACATGGTGAAAACCATTGCAAGCGCCATAACTACGCTAAGAAGCTTGAAAATTTTGTTTTTCATAAAATCTTCCTTTCAAAAAATTTTTTAGCAGTGCCGAATTTCGATGCCAAACTCGGCTTAATACCAATGTAAGTATACGGCTTTTTTAAGATTTTGTCAAGATTATTTTGTTTTTTAATCTTTTTTTGTGCACCTTGTACAACATTGTTGATAAATAATCGTTAATCCGTAAAATTGCCAAAAAAGGAAACGTTTTCAGTGCCACCAACTACCTATCCACCGATTTTATTCTTTCATATTTATTATCAAAAAAAAGGAAGCCGAAGCTTCCTTTTTATCTTTCTATTTTTGCTTCACCGGTTTCAACCGTTTTAGCAGTTATTGTAATTTTCTTTATTGTATTATCCGAAGGAGTTTCAAACATAAGGGGTTGAAGCACACCTTCAATAATAGAGCGAAGACCTCTAGCACCTGTTTTACGCTCGATTGTAAGCTCGGCGATTTTTTCTAATGCCTCTTTTTCAAATTCAAGCTCAATGCCATCCATACGGAACAAAGCCTCATATTGCTTTATGATAGAATTCTTAGGCTCAAGCATAATGCGAACCAAAGTTTCCTTATCCATACCCGAAAGGGCGGTTATAACAGGCATACGACCCACAAGTTCAGGGATAATACCAAACTTAACCAAGTCCTGATGAGTAGCCTTTGTCGACAAAGCTTCACTTTCACGGCTTTTAGGTGAACGCACCTGTGCGCCAAAGCCTAGGCTGCTGCCACCCATACGGCGCTCGATTACCTTTTCAATACCGTCAAAGGCACCTGCACATATAAATAGGATGTTCGTGGTGTCAATTTGGATAAATTCCTGTTGGGGATGCTTTCTGCCACCTTGGGGTGGAACATTTGCAACCGTACCTTCTAAAATTTTAAGAAGTGCTTGTTGCACACCTTCGCCACTTACGTCACGTGTTATTGAAGTGTTTTCGCTCTTGCGGGCGATTTTATCAATCTCATCCACATATATAATACCACGCTGAGCCTTTTCAATATCAAAATCCGCCGCTTGAATAAGGCGAAGCAAAATATTTTCAACGTCTTCACCAACGTAACCTGCTTCGGTTAAGGTGGTAGCATCGGTAATAGCAATCGGCACGTCGAGAATTTTCGCCAAGGTTTGTGCCAAAAGGGTTTTACCAACACCGGTAGGACCTAGCATTAGCACGTTACTTTTACCAAGCTCAACCTCGACACCTTCGCTTTTGAAAATACGCTTATAATGATTATAAACCGCAACTGCCAAGGTTTTTTTGGCATCATCCTGACCTATAACGTACTGGTCAAGCTTTTCTTTAATCTCTTGTGGTTTTGGAAGAACAAATTCCTTCTTTTCTTTATTTTTATTGCGTTTTCTTTGCGGTATCTCATCCTCAAAAAGCAAGGAGTTGCAAAACTGAATACAGTTATCGCAAATATACACTCCCGGACCTTCTACAAGGCGGGTTACCTCATCCTGTGATTTACCGCAAAAGGAACAGCAAATTTCTAAATCATTTCTATTAGGCATTATATTACCTCTTGGTGATTACTTTATCAATAAGGCCGTATTCACAAGCCTCGGTTGCTGACATAAAGTTGTCGCGTTCGGTGTCACGGGCAATTTCTTCTAAAGATTTGCCTGTGTTTTCGGCCAAGATTTTATTTAAGTTTTCACGAGTCTTTTCAATATGCTTTGCGTGAATCAAAATTTCGGTTGCCTGTCCCTGTGTGCCACCCAAAGGCTGATGAATCATAATTTCGCTATTGGGAAGAGCATATCTCTTACCCTTTGCACCTGCAGATAAAAGAAATGCGCCCATACTTGCAGCCATACCCATACAAATAGTGCTAACATCACATTTAATGTATTGCATTGTATCGTAAATGGCCATACCTGCAGTTACTGAACCACCTGGACTGTTAATATAAAAACTTATATCTTTGTCGGGGTCTTGACCTTCTAAATAAAGCATTTGGGCAATAACAATGCTTGCAGTGGTATTGTTAACCTCTTCGTTAAGCATTATTATGCGGTCATTAAGTAAGCGGGAGAAAATATCGTAAGAACGTTCTCCACGGCTGGTTTGTTCTAAAACATAAGGTACTAAGCTCATAAGTAATCTCCTTATTTAAATTGTAGGGACAGGCGTCCTCGACTGTCCGTAGGTTTCGATGTAATTTAAAGGGTGTCGGCACCGTTAGTGCCGGCACCCTTATACCGTATTATTAACTAATCGTTAAATCTTTAATCAATTATTCTTCTGTCTTTTTGGTTGTTTTCTTTGTAGTTGTTTTCTTTGTTGTGGTTTTCTTAGCAGCAGCTTTCTTTTCGGTTTTCTTTTCTACTTCGGTAATAACTGCGCTTTCCTTAACCAAATCAATAGCCTTGCCTACTGCAACGTCCTTTGCAAGTTCGCTTGCGGGAACTGCATTCTTAACAGCTTCAACTTCCATACCGTATTGCTTAGCCATTTCTTCGAAGCGGCCTTCTAGTTCTTCTTCGGTAGCTTCAATCTTTTCAAGTTCTACAATCTTTTCAAGCGCTAAGCGGAACTTAACCTGGCTTTCAGCTTGGGGACGGAATGTTGCCTTAAAGTCATCAATAGAAGTGTTAGAATACTTTAAGTAAGTGTCAAGGTCTAAGCCCTGCATTTGTAAACGGTAAGCAAATTCTTCAACGCTTTGGTTTAAGCGGCTTTCGAACATTGCTTCGGGGATTTCGGCCTTAATGCTTTCAACGATTTGAGCAACCAAGTCGTTTTCAACTTCTTCATCAGCAAATCTTTCTTTTTGTGCTAAAGCTTTTGCCTTTAAGTCAGCCTTTAATTCGTCGAGAGTGTCAAATTCGCTAACGTCCTTTGCAAACTCATCGTCGATTTCAGGAAGTTCACGAAGCTTAATTTCGTGTAACTTAATTTTGAATACAGCTTCTTTACCTGCAAGGTCTTCTGCGCCGTATTCTTCGGGGAAGGTTACGGTGATTTCAAATTCGTCGTCAATATTCTTGCCAACGATTTGTTCTTCAAAGCCGGGGATAAATGCACCTGAACCTAATTCTAAGGTGTGACCTTCAGCCTTACCGCCGTCAAATGCTACGCCATCCTTAAAGCCTTCAAAGTCGATAACAACGGTGTCACCCATAGCTGCTGCACGGTCTTCAACAGATACCATGCGAGCGTTACGGTCAGCCATGCCCTTAAGTTGAGCATCTACTTCGCTGTCTTCAACAGTAGCGATAACCTTTTCAGCCTTTAAGCCCTTGTATTCGCCGATTTCAATTTCGGGATAGGTAGTAACAGCAATTTTGAAATCTACGCCTTCTTCTTTAGAAATAGAAACCATATCAAAATCCATCTTATCGTTAATAACCTTTAAGCCGGATTCATTGATTGCTTCTTCAACAGCATCGGGATAAAGAATGTTAAGCGCATCTTCGAAGAATGCTTCTTCGCCATACATTTTTACAACCATTGCGTAGGGTGCTTTACCCTTTCTAAAACCGGGAATATTAATCTTATTCTTTTGTTGGTTGTAAGCCTTTTTAATTGCTTCGCCAAATTTTTCGGCATCGATAGTAATTTCAAGCTCGTATCTGTTAGCCGAAAGTTTTTTTGTTTCTTTTAAACTCATTTTATTACCTCCGCAGAATTCTGCATTTTTATCTCATAACATTATATCATACAAATTTTGGTTTTTCCACTTTTTTTTGAAAAAACTTTATTTTTGTCGGTTTACACTATAAAAACGGGTGTAAAATCAATACAATCACAAGAAATTAACCTAAATTTCACCCCTTCATATTCTTTTACAGCGTTATTATACCCTGCTCCGTGAATATGACCGTGGTAAACCGTATCTATATTATGCCGTTTTATGCAATCAAAAATCTCTTTGCAAACTTCGTTTCCATAAACAGGCGGATAATGTAAAAACAAAAGTATTGGTAGCCCTGTTTTTTGGGCCTCTTCTAACGAGCGTTCAAGTCTTCCTACTTCCCTTGCTATAATTTTATCGTCGGCTTTTGCATCATAAAACCAACCGCGAGTACCTGCTATTGCATAGCCTTCGGCAATAATTGTGTTGTTAAACAATATGTCAACATTCTGTATTTTATTTTCACTCAAAAATTCATTTACTTTTTTAACTGTAGACCACCACAAATCGTGGTTACCTTTAAGTAAAATTTTTCTTCCGTTAAGCTTTGACAAAAATTCAAAATCTGCCTTGGTGTCCCCGAGTTTAAGCGCCCACGAAAAATCACCGGGAAGAACAACGGTATCGTCGGGTTTTACAAGACGGTTCCAATTAGCCTTAAGGCGTTCGGTATGATTATACCAACCGCGAAAAATATCCATAGGCTTATCGCTTCCAAAGGATAAATGCAAATCCGAAATTGCAAAAATACTCATTCTCTTCCCTCCTTTTTTAATAAATCAAAAATCCTTACACATAATATTATTGACCGCAAGGTCAGAAAGGACTGATTATTTTGATGCAAAACAAATGTGAAACAAATTACTGTATTTCTTGTAATGTAAAAAACTGTATTCACCACGCCGAAAACGACACCTGCTCAGCAGGTAAAATTCAGGTTGGTAACAGTAGTGCCACATCGGTTCGCGATACCTGTTGCGACACCTTTAAGTCAAGATAATGCCGATTTAAAAAGCCACTATAACAGTGGCTTTTTAGTTTATATTCCAAGTGCTTTATAAACGCTTGCTAACATATCTTCCTTTTCGCAAATTTCTTTAAAGCGAACTTCAGCAGTTTCGAGCGCCTTAATAGGAGCCGGAATTTCGGTTGCGGTTTCACTTGCTAAAAGTTTTACTGTATCAAATTCGGTTTCGGCTTTTTTATCACTCACAGCCGAAAGTACGCTTGCTGCAAACTTGTAAGGTGAAGCGGTAGAAGCAATAACGGTAGGACGGTCATCGCCTGTTTCATTAACATACTGCTTGTAAACATTCATGGCAACTGCGGTGTGGGTATCGCAAAGATAACCGTATTCCGAGAACAATTCCTTAATAGTTTCGATTGTTGCATCGTCATCACAGCAACCGCCGTAGAAAAGGTCAGTCATTTTTGCCTTAACATCGTCACTTACGGTAAAAATGCCATTTTCGGACAAGTCGTTTTGCATTTTAGCTACTGCCTTGTCGTCGTTGCCTGAAAGTTCAAACAACATTCTTTCAAGGTTAGATGAAATAAGAATATCCATTGAAGGAGAAATTGTTGTAAAGAACTTGCGGTTACGGTCGTATTTACCTGTGTTTATAAAATCGGTAAGAACGTTATTAGCGTTTGAAGCGCAAATAAGTTTATTCACCGGCACACCCATTTTTTTAGCATAATAAGCCGCCAAAATGTTACCAAAGTTACCTGTGGGAACAACAATGTTAAAGCCGTCCTTTAGGTAATCTTCGCCACGTTCTAACATATCGCAATAAGCCGAAATGTAGTAAACGATTTGAGGTGCTAATCTGCCCCAGTTGATAGAGTTAGCTGAGGAGAACTGCATATTATTTTCTGCTAATTTTTCTTTAACAGCATTGTCGGTAAAAATCTTTTTAACGCCTGTTTGTGCATCGTCAAAGTTACCTTTAATAGCGCAAACGTGAACGTTTGCACCCTTTTGGGAATCCATTTGTAATTTTTGCATTGGGCTTACGCCATCGCTTGGGTAGAATACCATAATTTCGGTATTTTCAACATCGCAAAAGCCTTCCAACGCCGCTTTACCTGTATCGCCCGAAGTAGCAACCAAAATAACAATCTTCTTACCGCCTGATACCTTCTTTGCAGAAGTGGTAAGTAAGAAAGGTAATAACTGTAACGCTAAATCCTTAAAAGCACAAGTAGGACCGTGCCATAATTCCAAAATATTTGCATTTTCGCCAATAAGAGCGATAGGAGCAGGTTGTTCGTTATCGAAGCTGCCTGTGTAAGCACCCTTAACGCAATAATCCACTTCTTCTTCACTAAAATCATCAAGAAATTCTTTTAAAATATACTTTGCTCTACCTATGTAATCAAGACCCCCAAGGGTTTTGAAATCTTCGGCAGAAAACTTCGGGAAACTTTCAGGCACGAAAAGACCGCCCTCACCCGATATTCCTTGTGATATTGCCTTTGCAGCAGTAACCTTAACTGATTTATCTCTTGTACTGATGTAAGCCATAAAAATTTACATTCCTTTCAAAGCATATTCTTTATTTTAGTACCATAAAGCGCATTTGTCAAACACTTTAAAAAGCATTTTCTATATAACGGAGTTTATACCCCTTATTGCCACCTGATTTTTCGTAAATTATCACCTCGGCAATATCAAAACGTGGTTGCTTTTCGTTTTCGGTTTTTGCTATATAATCATTAGCCGTTAAGACCATTCGCCTTTGCTTAAAAGCATCAACCGCTTCCACACCCGACACCATACTATATGCCTTGCGTGTTTTAACCTCCACAAAAACTAAAAACAAATCATTTTCGGCGATAATATCAATTTCGCCATAGCGGCAAACGTAATTGCGCTTGATTATCGCAAAGCCTTGCCGCCTTAAAAATTCGGCAACACGCTTTTCACCCTCGCCGCCTGTTTTTCCAATATTCATAACATTAACCCAAAATATTCTTTAAAAAAGACAAACGGTGAATTTCACAAGGGCCGTGTTCCTTAATTAAATCGGTATGCAATTTGGTGCCGTAGCCCTTGTGCTTTGCGAATTGATACTCTGGATATTTTTCATCATATTCTAAAAGCAGTCTATCCCTTGTGACCTTAGCAAGTATAGAAGCCGCCGCAATAGACATACTCTTTGCGTCACCCTTTACAACGGTAGCGCAAGGCACTTTAATATCCTTTGGCACACGGTTGCCGTCAATTAGCGCAAAATCAACCTTTTTAAGCCCGTTTATTGCCCTGTTCATAGCAAAATATGTAGCGTTTAAAATATTGTGCTCTTCAATTTCCTCTACGCTGCCAAAAGCGATAAAATAATCCACCGCTTTTTCTAAAATTATTGGATAAAGGGCTTCTCTTTTCTTTTCGCTAAGCTTTTTAGAATCGTTAAGACCCTCTATTTCGCATCCTTCGGGCAAAATTACCGCCGCCGCACAAACAGGACCCGCTAACGGCCCACGGCCTGCTTCATCAACACCGCAAATATGCTTAAAGCCGCTTGTAATCGCGGCTTGTTCGAAGCTTAAATCAGGCATAATCTTCTACCCTTTCCAAAGAGATATTGCCGATTTTTTGGTTTCGATACTCCTCAAGCAGCATATTTGCCGCTCTTTCGGTATCGGTTTCGCCACCACGGATAACCATTCCACGCTTTTTACCTATTTGACATAATAAATCATAAGGCTCAAGCTCAAAATCAAGTTCTCCATAGCGGTTTGTGAGTAATTCGGGGTAGTTTTTGCCTAAAATTTCAATAAGTCTGATTGCTAATAGCTCGGTATCAAGAATGTTATCCTTAACCGCACCTGTAAAGGCCAAATGCTCACCCACCGTTACATCCTCAAACTTAGGCCATAAAACACCGGGTGTGTCTAAAAGCTCTAACTGTTTATCAATGGTAAACCATTGATTACCACGGGTAACACCTGGGCGGTTTTCGGCTTTGGCACGGGTTTTACCCGCAATTTTATTAATAAAAGAAGATTTACCCACATTGGGTATACCCACTACCATAACACGCAAGGGCTTGCCCACCATACCTTTTTCACGGTATGCTTCAAGCTTATGTGCAAGGGCAGTCTTCACCGTATCTTTAAACTGGTTTATACCCTTACCGCTTTTGCAGTCAATAGCAATTGCAGTAATGCCGTTTTTGGCATAGTAATCTATCCACGCCCTTGTGGCGCGGTTATCTGCCATATCACATTTGTTAAGCAAAATTATATGGGGTTTATTTTCAATAATATCATTTAAATCAGGGTTTCGGCTACTTACGGGAATACGTGCATCCACCACCTCGGCAACGGCATCAATAAGCGGCAAAATTTCTTTAATTTTGCGCTTGGTTTTTGCCATATGCCCCGGAAACCACTGAATATTTTGCCTGTTACTCATTCTATACTTCCAAATCAGTTTATTTATTATCAAGTCTTCCCACGGTATCAAATGGGAAAATTCTGAATACTGCTTGACCTAAAACATAACGCTCATCTATCATACCGTTTGTACCAATTTCTGAAGAACGGCTATCAAGCGAAACTTCACGGTTATCACCCAAAACAAAAAGATGTCCTTCGGGCACGGTTACAGGGAAATCAATGTCACGCTTATCGGTTGTAAGGGTACTAATATAATCCTCTTGCAAAGCCTCGCCGTCAACATAAACTGTGCCTGTTTGAAAATCAATATCCACAGTTTGATTTTCGGTTGCAATAACACGCTTAATTATAGGACCCTGACCGTCATAATCGTCAGCAGAGGTGTTTTCAATATTACGGGATATTACCACAATATCACCGTTTTTGGGGGTGTATAAAAAGTTGGATATAATAATCTTTTCACCGTGATGCAATGTATTAAGCATAGAATCGCCGTCAATAGTAGCAATCCTAAAAAGAAAACCAAAAACAATTACAACCACTATTAAAGCGATTGAAACTATATCAAACCATTCAAAAAGCTCCTTCTTTTTGGAGAATCTTTCTTCACGTTTTTCCTCGTTTTGCACCTCTTCAAGATTGGTGTTAACCGTAAATCCGGCTTTATTTGCATCATAATTGTTTGAATTCATCATAACACATTCCCGCTTTAATTAAAAATTAGGGGGACAAGTTCTACCCTGTCCCCCTTTTTAAGATTAAATCTTTTCTTTAACCTTTGCAGCCTTACCAACTCTATCACGTAAGTAATAAAGCTTAGCTCTGCGGATTTGACCCTTACGTACAAGCTCAACCTTAGCAACTGAAGGTGAATGTACGGGGAACACACGCTCAACGCCTACGCCGTAAGATACACGACGAACAGTAAAGGTTTCAGCAATACCGCTGTTGTTTTTAGCAATTACGGTACCTTCAAAAATCTGAATTCTTTCCTTTTCGCCTTCCTTAATGCGAACGTGAACCTTAACTGTGCTACCGATTAAAATTTCGGGAACATCCTTCTTAAGTTGTTCTGCGGTTAATTCCTTAATTACGTCCATGGTTTTTCCTCCTTAATTTTTTACCAGATGTTCGTAACATTTGTGTCAGAGGACCACCTGCTTCAATGTCGATTTTTCGGCAAGAAGACACCCGTAAAGGTTCGGGTGAAATCAAATGCTCATATATTTTACCACAACACCTTTTAAAATGCAAGTATTATTTTTCACTTTGTCACTTTTTATGCCATAATCCTAAAATGAATAAACATTTGTGGAAAAATTGCATAAATCTTGGTCTAATTTTACCTTTACTAAATACTTGAATTTTTTTCGTAAATAATGTATTATAGATATACATTTATGTTTTGGAGATGAAAATATGGCTAAAATAACCGCAAGTTCACTTGCTTCTTTAATTGAGAAAAAACTTTCACACAACTACGGTGTTACACCTGACCAAGCCTCTAACGACCTTTTTTATAAAGCCTGCGTTTTAAGCTTGCTTGAAATTATGGATGAACGCCGCAGCGCTTTTAGAAAAGAATGTGCCGAAAAGGAAGCTAAATCAGTTTATTATCTTAGTATGGAATTCCTTATGGGACGTTCCTTTAAGACAAACCTTTATAACCTTGACCTTACAAGCACAATGGAAAAGGCGCTTAAGAAATTTGACGTAAAGCTTGAAAACCTTTATGAATGCGAACCTGATGCTGGTCTTGGCAACGGCGGTCTTGGTCGTCTTGCTGCATGCTTCTTGGAAGCGCTTTCAAGCGGCAGCTACCCTGCAATGGGTTACTCTATCCGTTATGAGCTTGGTATCTTCCGCCAAAAGCTTGTTGAAGGCTGGCAGACCGAAATGCCTGATTTCTGGCTCCCAGGCGGCGGCATCTGGCTTGAAATGAAGCCTGGCTCAGCTGTAGACGTTAATTTTGACGGTGAAATTAACGAATGGTGGGAAGATGGTCACCACCGTATCGAACACAAAAACTACCACACAGTACGTGCATTACCTTACGACCTTTGCGTTGCAGGTAAGGATGGCAAAACCGTAAATGCTTTACGCCTTTGGAGTGCTGAATGTGAACATTTTGATATGTCGGCATTCAATGAAGGTGACTATATACGTGCCATTGAACAACGTGCTATGGCTGAAAACATTTCTAAAATCCTTTACCCTGCTGATAATCATATCGAAGGTAAATCTTTACGCCTTCGTCAGCAATATTTCTTGGTATGCGCTTCGGTACAGGATATATTAAAGCGTCATTTAAGACAGTACGGCACCCTTGAAAATTTACCCGAAAAGGTTGCTATTCATATTAACGATACCCACCCGACACTTGCTATTCCTGAGCTTATGCGTCACCTTTTAGACGATTGCGGCTACGATTGGGATAGAGCGTGGGAACTTGTAAAGGGCACCGTGGCTTACACCAACCACACCATTATGCCCGAAGCGCTTGAATGTTGGCCCGAAAGCCTTATTAAAGAACGTATCCCCCGTATTTATATGATTATTAAGGAAATTGACCGCCGCTACCGTGAACAAGTAATTGCTGCAACCGGCGACCTCGCTCTTGTTGAAAAAACCGCAATTGTTTCTAACGGCATTATTCGTATGGCAAACCTTTGTGTTGCTACCTGCCATGCTGTAAACGGCGTTTCAAAGCTTCATAGCGAAATTATTGTTGACGAACTCTTTAATGATTACGCTAAAATGACTCCCGATAAGTTTAAAAACGTTACTAACGGTATTGCTCACAGACGTTGGCTTTGCTGTGCTAACCCTGAGCTTACAAAGTTCTTAACCAAGACCATTGGTGATGGCTTTATTACCGATGCTAGTGAACTTGAAAAGCTTATGGAATTCAAGGACGATGCTGCTGTGCTTAAAAAATTAGCACAAATCAAGCGTCACAATAAGGAACGTTTTGCAAAATACGTTAAGGAACAAAGCGGTGTAATCCTTAATCCCGACTCTATTTTCGATATGCAAATCAAACGTTTGCACGAATACAAACGTCAACACCTTAACGCTCTCAACATTATAAGCGAATACCTATATATAAAGAATAACCCCAACGCTCCCTTCACTCCCAAGACCTATATCTTCGGTGCAAAGGCGGCTCCCGGTTATTTACTTGCTAAGCAAATCATTCAAATGATTTACTCACTCTCAAAGGTTATCGAAGCCGACCCCGTAGTGCGTGATAAGATTAAAATCTTCTTCCTTGAAGACTACCGCGTAACCATGGCTGAGCTTATGATTCCCTCTGCTGATATTAGTGAACAAATCTCCCTTGCTTCTACTGAAGCATCGGGCACAGGTAATATGAAGCTTATGATGAACGGTGCTATTACCCTTGGTACTGAAGACGGCGCTAACGTTGAAATTCACTCAGCAGTTGGTGACGATAACATCATTATCTTTGGTATGCAAACACCTGAAGTTTTAAACCTTCAAAAGAGTGGCTACAACCCCACCGAATATTACACCAACAACCCTGTTTTACACGAAGCGCTTGAATTTATTGGCGCTGGCTTTGATGGTCAGAAGTTTGACGATATTTACAACACACTCAAAAATCACGACACCTATATGGCTTTGGCTGACTTTGCTGATTATAAGAAAGCACAAGCTAAGGCAAGTGAACTTTATAACCAACCTGAAGTTTGGAACAAGATGTCACTTGTAAACATCGCAAAATCGGGTATCTTCTCGGCTGACCGTTCAATTGAAGACTACGCAAGAGATATTTGGAACGTGAAACCTATTAAATAATTATGAATTATTATCCTTTTGATTCTAGAAACCCACTTTATAAAAATAAACTACACGCTATAGCCGAAGGTGAAAACCTTCGGCTAAGAGTGCTTTTACACAGGGATGCCTGTGTTTTTAATGCCTTTTTAATGATAAAGCGTGATGGCGAAGGCTTCCGCCAAATTTGGATGACACCGGGCGACTACCTTGAAGATTACCGCTTTTATGAGTGCGAATTCACCTTAGAAGAGGGTCTTTACTGGTACTGCTTTAGGTACGAAAGTGCCTTTGGTGAATTTTACGTTAAAAAAACCGACACTTCGCTCGGTATTGTTTCCCACAAGGGCGATATGTGGCAGTTGACCGTTTACGATAAAGACTACACTACACCCGACTGGCTTGACGGCGGTATTATTTACCAAATCTTCCCTGACAGATTTTGTAATTCTGGCACACCTAAGACAAGGGTTCCTAAAGAACGTTATTTAGTAAACAATTGGAGTAAAGCCCCCGAATATACACAGGATAACGATTTCAAATGCCTTGGCAACGACTACTACGGTGGCGACCTTAAAGGTATTGAAAGTAAATTACCCTACCTTAAATCGTTAGGTGTTAACTGCATTTATTTAAACCCCATTTTTGAAGCCCACCAAAACCACCGCTACAACACCGCCGATTATTTAAAGGTCGATTCGCTTTTAGGCACAAAGAAAGACTTGGAAGACCTTGTCAAAGCTGCCAAAAAACAAGGTATATATATTGTGCTTGACGGTGTATTCTCTCACACCGGTGACGATAGCGTTTACTTTAATAAGAAAAACCGCTACAAAACAGTCGGTGCTTATAATTCTAAGGAATCGCCTTACTATAATTGGTACAACTTTAACAGTAGTGAACTCGGCTATGATGCTTGGTGGGGTATTGCCACTTTACCCGAAGTTGATGAAAACAACCCCGAATTTACCGAGTTTATAACAGGTGAAAACGGCGTTATACGTTATTGGCTTAAAAAAGGTATTAAGGGCTTCCGATTAGACGTTGCTGACGAATTGCCCGACGAATTTTTAGACAATATCCGCAAAGCTATAAAAGCGGATTCAAGCGAAAATTTCCTTTTAGGTGAAGTTTGGGAAGATGCCACAACCAAGGTGAGTTATGACAACCGCCGAAGATTTTTACGCGGTAAACAACTCGACTCGGTTATGAACTACCCCTTCTCGAAGGCAATTATCAGATATTTGCAAGGTGGTAATGCAAGGAAACTGCTTGACACGGTGCTTACTATCATTGAAAACTACCCGCCGCAATCGGTAAAGCTTTTGATGAACCACATAGGCACTCACGATACTCCCCGTATTTTAACCCTTTTAGGCAAGGGTGAGCCAACAACAAAAGACCGTGAATATTTATCAAAGCAAACCCTTACTACCGAAGAATATGAAAAGGCAGTAAAGCTCTTAAAGGTTGGCGCAGTTATACAGTACGCTTTACCCGGTGTGCCCTCACTTTACTATGGTGATGAAGCAGGTATGCAAGGCTTCGGCGACCCATTCTGCCGTGGCACTTACCCTTGGGGCAAAGAAGATAAGGACCTTTTAAAATTTTATAAAAAATTAGGTGCTCTTCGCCGTGAAAACAGCGTTTTCGCTTCGGGTGAGTTTTACCCTGTTCACGCAAGCTTTGGAGAATTTGT
>JAZORK010000233.1:0-6731 GCA_045656485.1 Acutalibacteraceae bacterium
TGAATGTGAATGTCTTTATTCTTATAAAAGTCGGAATCAATGCCATACTGAGATGCAATGCTACGAACGAAGCTAATTGCAGTTTTGGCGGATTCCTGCATTACATCACCTAAAGAACCTGTAAGCTCGGTTTTGCCTGTAGCATCCATTACCGATACTTCAAGCTGCATTATTTCACCGCCAACGCTTGTCCAAGCAAGACCGTTAATAATACCAACCTCATCATTTTCTAAAATAACTTCGGGAGTGTATTTTTTAGCACCCAACATATCACTTATATGTGCTTCGGAAATTGTAAGCCTTTTCTTTTCGCCACTTGCAATTACCTTTGCGGTTTTACGGCATAGAGACGCTATTTGTCGTTCAAGATTACGCACCCCTGCTTCACGGGTATAAAAATCAATTAAAGAATAAATTGCCGAATCGGTAAATTTAATTTGATTTTTTTGAAGACCGTGGCGAGTAATTTGTTTACTAACCAAATGCTTTTTAGCAATTTGGAATTTTTCTTCATAGGCATAACTTGAAACTTCAATAACTTCCATTCTGTCAAGCAACGGTCTTGGAATGGTGTCGAGTGAGTTAGCAGTTGTAATAAATACTACCTTACTTAAATCATAAGGTATTTCAATATAGTGGTCTACAAATGTGGTGTTTTGCTCGGGGTCTAGTACTTCGAGTAAAGCAGATGCAGGATCGCCCTTAAAATCTTTACCCAACTTATCAATTTCGTCGAGCAAAATAACGGGGTTACCACTACCCGACTGCTTAATTGCAGTAATAATTTTACCCGGCATAGCGCCTACATAGGTTTTACGGTGACCGCGAATTTCGGATTCATCGTGAACACCGCCTAATGATACACGAGCAAATTTTCTACCCATACATTCGGCAACTGTTTTGCCAATTGAGGTTTTACCAACTCCGGGAGGGCCTACAAGACATATAATTTGACCGCTAATGTTGGGCGAAAGAGTATAAACCGACAAAAGCTCTAAGATTCTTTCCTTTGGCTTTTCTAGGCCGTAAATATCACGATTAAGTATTTTACTTGCCTTTAAAACATCGGTATTTGTTTTAGTAAAGGCAGACCAAGGCATTTCAATACAGGTATCAAGATAATTGCGTACAACAGTACCTTCGTGTGAGCCTTGGGGCATTTTCGAAAGTTTGTTAACTTGAATATGTAGCTTTTCCTTAACCGAAGCATCAACCGAAAGAGATTCTATCTTTGTGTGGTAAGAATCAATTTCATCGGCAGAGTCATCACCATAAAGTTCGCTCGAAATAACCTTTAACTGTTCACGTAAATAAAATTCCTTTTGATTTTCATCAATAGCAGCACGTGTTATATCGGCAATGCGCTTATCTATTTGGTTAATTTCATATTCCTTATCAAGAAGCTCTATCAAAATTTTTGCACGTTTTATCGGTGAAGTTTGCTCTAAAACGTATTGCTTATCATCAAACGGTGCGTTAATATTAAAAGCAATATAATCACACAAATAGCCTAAATCGTTAGTATTTTCTACCGTCATTTCAATATCGGGCGAAGTTTTAGGCATAATTGACATATACTTATAAAACTCTGTCCTCACACGGCGGATTAATGTTTCTTTATATATTTCACGATTATTTGAAACCTTTTCTTCTAAAGGTGACACACGTGCAGTATAAAAATCGGGTAAAGTATAAAAATCGGTATGGGTTGCCCTATAAACACCTTGCACCAATACCTTGGTTAAATTATCGCTTACACGTAAAATTTGTTTAATTTTTGCAACACAACCAACCTTGTACAAATCACTGTTTTCAGGCTCATCAGCATAAAAATCTTTTTGAGTAACAAGGTAGATTAATTGATTTTTATCCATAGCATACTTCAAAGCATTGATAGATTTTTTTCTACCAACGTCAAAGGAGGCTATTGTATTTGGGAAAACAACAACGCCACGCAACGCTAAAAGGGGCATTTGAATAGCATTGTTTTCTACAATTGTAGGCATATTCTCTCCTTAAGAAATCCAATTATCGTTATAAATTGCCGAAGCAAAAAACTCGTTTTCCTGGAAAACGAAAAGTATGGTAGAATTTTCAAATTCAGCCTTTAATACAGTACCATCAAGAACATAGCTTGCAAAAAAAGCATTTTCCTCGGTTAAAGGCTCCTCAGTAAACTTAACACCCTTTAGTGCTTCCTTAACCTTGAGTATAACAGTACCAAGCGGCAAACCGAATGCTGTATCATAGTTTACAATGTAAGATATACCCTTATCCTTATTGGCCTTGCTGTAATAATAACAAATTTTACCGTTATCGAGCAAAATGTTATTAGGACCCTCAACATATTCAAAGTAAAATTCCTCTTGGTCATGACCATGAGTATCTAAGGGGTCTTCTTCATGCTCGGCTTCTTGCTCACTTTTAATACCATCCAATCCGTCAATAACAGTATCGGGATTCTCACCTAAGGTATATTTTGCTTCGGGCATTTGACCTAATTTAGCGTAATACGCCAAATCAATTGTGTCTTTATCAGTTTTATCGTTATTACCGCAGGCAGTAAGAGATAAAATAAAGCAAAACGTCAAACATAAACAAATAATTCTTTTCATAAATATTTTCCTTAATTGTGTTTATTTAACTTTGTAAGTAAATTGTGTCGCAAATTCCACAAATCTTCAGATAAGTCAACATAATAAGTATGTGGGTTTTCAAAACGGGTAACTTCATCCCAAAGAGAGTCAACCTGTTGTTGTCTATAATTGGAAATTTCGTGTACCGATGGAGATTCGTAAACAAGTCTACCCTTTTCAAATACCTTAACCTGAAGCTTTTTGGCCACAAAGTTTGTAACAACCTTACGCTTCCAAGTGTGAACGGGGTCAAAAATTTCATAAGGCTCGGTGCTATCAATCTTTTCGTGACCGAGTGTAATAACGTCAGCAATAGCCTTGCCTGTTTCCCTATCATATAAACGCCAGGGAATTTTAACACCGGGCAAAGTGATTTTAGCGGTATTTTCACTGATTTTGATTTTAGGTATAATCTCACCCTTATTTTCAACCGCCGAAAGCTTATAAACACCGCCGAAAACAGCTTCACTACGGGCGGTAATAAGACGTTCACCCACACCATAGGTATCAACCATAGCGCCTTGAACTATCATATCACGGATAAGATACTCATCTAATGAGTTAGAGATACAAATCTTACAGTCAGGATAGCCTGCATCGTCAAGCATCTTTCTTGCCTTCTTGGTAAGATAGGTAATATCACCGCTATCAATACGAATACCTACAGGTCTTTTACCGAGTGGCTTTAAAACCTCGTCAAAAACCTTGATAGCGTTAGGAATACCCGATTTTAAAACATTATAGGTATCAACTAATAAAAGGCAACTATCGGGATATTTTTCGGCATAGGTCTTAAAAGCGGTGTATTCATCAGGGAATAATTGCACCCAGCTATGCGCCATTGTACCGCTTACTCTAACATCAAAATCCTTTGCGGTAAGCACACAGGAAGTACCTGTACAACCACCAATAATTGCAGCCCTTGCGCCATAATAAGCAGCACCGTTACCATGCGCACGACGTGCACCAAATTCCATAACAGGTCTACCCTTTGCGGCACGAACAATACGGTTTGCCTTTGTTGCAATAAGTGACTGATGATTTATAGTAAGCAAAATCATAGTTTCAAGCATAAGTGCCTGCATTGCATTGCCACGAACGGTAACAATAGGCTCTTGTGGGAAAATAACAGTGCCTTCTGGTACTGCCCAAACATCGCAATCAAACTTAAAGTCTTTAAGATAATCTATAAATTCATCGGAAAATAAATTAAGGCTCTTCAAATATGCAATATCATTGTCATCAAAATGTAAATCCTGCATATATTCAATTAATTGCTCAAGACCTGCCATAATAGCAAAGCCGCCATTGTCGGGCACACGGCGGAAGAACATATCAAAATATGTTATATTATCCCTCATATCACTTGTGAAAATACCATTAGCCATTGTTAGCTCATAAAGGTCCATGAGCATTGTTAAATTCATTTTACGATTTTCCATAATATCACCTTACATTTTTTCAGGAGCATCAATTTTTAAAAGTGTTAATACGTTTTTAATTACAGTAGCGCAAGCTGCACAAAGTGAAAGTCTTGCTTGCATAAGGTCTTCATCAATACCCTTTACCCTGCAAGCCGCATAGAACTTGTGGAATTTTGTTGCAAGTTCTTGCACATAGTGGGTAATTTTAGCGGGGTCATAAGCCTTAGCCGAAGCCACAATTTCGTTTGTAAGAGCCGCAATATGAAGAATAAGTTCTTTTTCTTCGGGTGCGGTTAAAAGCATTAACTGTGAAGCTTCACAAGCCTTATTCTCAATACCTTCACTCGCTAAATTACGTAAAATACTGCAAATACGTGCATAAGCGTATTGAACATAGTAAACAGGGTTGCTGTTAGATTCGTTAACCGCTAAATCCAAGTCAAAGTCGAAGTGTGAATTTGGCTCACGCAAGTTAAAGAAGAATCTTGCCGCATCAATCGGTACTTCATCTAAAAGGGTTACAAGTGTAATTGCCTTACCCGAACGCTTTGAAGCCTTAATAACCTCGCCGTCACGCACTAAACGTACCATTTGCATTAGCACAACATCGAGTCGTGTAGCATCTACACCCAATGCGGTTAATGCCGCTTTAAGACGTGGAACATAACCATGATGGTCGGCACCTAAAATATCAATAGCCTTATCAAACTTACGGGTAACAAGCTTGTTATAATGGTAAGCAATATCGGGCACAACATAGGTAGGAACACCATTTGCACGAACAAGCACAAAGTCCTTATCACATCCAAAATCGGTAGCTTTAAACCATAAAGCATCCTCTTGAATATATGTGTGTCCGCTTTCCTTTAAAAGTTCAATAATTCGTGCGGCTTCACCGTTGTTGTGAAGTGTGCTTTCCTTAAACCAAGTGTCATACTTAATGCGGTATTTTAAAAGGTCGGTTTCAAGACCTGCGATATTTTTAGGCAAAGCAAATTCAACTAAAGCTTTTCTGCGTTCCTCTTCAGTCTTTTCTACAAAGCTATCGCCGTGAATATCGGCAAATGCCTTAGCGTGTGCCTTAATATCTTCACCGTGGTATGAATCCTCAGGCATTTCAATACCATCTTTATAAAGCTGTAAATATCTTAAATCAAGCGACAAACCAAACTTGTTAATTTGGTTACCTGCATCGTTGATATAGAATTCTCTTTCGGTGTAATAGCCTGCTGCCGCCATAACAGCCGCCAAGCAGTCACCCAAAGCACCACCACGAGCATTACCGATATGCATAGGTCCTGTGGGGTTAGCCGATACAAATTCTACTAAAACTCGCTCACCCTTACCGTAGTCACTCTTACCGTAATCAGAACCCTTAGTTTCAACATCGGCAATAATATCGGCATAATATTTTTGTGATAAGAAAAGATTTATAAAACCTGGACCCGCAATTTCACATTTTTCAATGTAGCTACCTTCAAAATTAATGTGCGAAATTATTGCTTCAGCAATTTGACGAGGAGCGCACTTGAAAATACGAGACCAAACCATAGCAGCATTAATTGCATAGTCACCGTGGGTGCGGTTTGCGGGAACTTCAATAGTAAAATCGGTTAATTCAGCCGTAGCAAGACTACCGTCTGACATAGCGGCATTTGTAGCCGAAATAATAATATTTTTAATTTCTTCCTTTGCTTTTAATACAACTACTGACATATTAATTTACCTCTTTTATAGATATTTTTACTTGATTTTGACTAAGTAAGCGCATATTTGTATCTATACTATAATTCATACAAACCGTGCCACCATTATCCGATAAATCGGTTTTAACCTTTTCACCAAAAATCCCCAATGTGAGTTCACCCATCGGCGTAGCATAAAAACAATTATTTCTTATACCCTTTTCAATAACCATTTTACTATTGTAGGCGCCTTTTCGTTGTAATACAACCGAATTATCAGGTTTAATTAAAACGGTTGTCTTTACTTCGCCCTCAACCTCTAAAAGCTTACTTTCATCGTAGGATATAAAGTAACTTCCCTCTTTACAACCAAATCTACCATCGGTTGTAAACTCAATCAAATCGGTATCACCATCAACCGTTTGTTTTGTTTTAATATCAATTATAACGTCTTTAATCATAAACTATTTATATCCACCTTTTTAATGTGTTCGGCATCAATATCCTGACTTAAAAGCACGTTGGCATGATTCTTAAAGAAAGCAGGTTTATCACTTACAAAAAACTTATGCTCTCCGCCGTTTTCATTTTCAGCGTTATTTTCTTTCAAAAAGTTTGCAACCGCTTTTGCTGTAGTAGTACCCGCATTTATAAGGGTTACACCATCCCCTAAAACCGAAGCTATAGCTTCTTCTAGCACAGGATAATGTGTACAACCCATAATCAAGGTATCGGCACCAAAATCAATAATCGGCTTTAAATATCTCTTAACGGTTTCTAAAACTATTATATCATCCTTTGAGTACCAACCTTCTTCAACCAAAGGTACAAACAAAGGACAGGCACAGTTTATAACCGAAAGATTGGGGTTTATCTTCAAAATTTGTGCTTTATGCTGTTCACTCTTAATAGTAGCATTTGTACCGATAACCGCAATCTTACCATTTTTTGTAACACTTGCCGCTTCTTTTGCAGCATGCGATACC
>JAZORK010000234.1:0-4627 GCA_045656485.1 Acutalibacteraceae bacterium
AATTCGACAGGTTTTTCATAAAAGGAAGTGTTGTCATTTTGGTCACACACTACCATACAAATAAGCAATACGGCAGACAAGCATATATTTCCATTTTCAAGCTTTATTTTTTTAGAGCCTTTTTCACACCAAATATCAACAACCGATGCTATGTTTTCACTAAGCTCAATATTCTTTTTTATTTGACATACTTCTTTTACGTTTTCACAAATTCTTTTAAAAGAAACCATATTTTTAACTATATTTGTTTCAAACCGTGTTGAAAATGCATCCTCTATTATAGCAATATCGTTAACGCAATAGCTTTCGCATTCAAGTAAAACCTTTGCATTAAATGCAAATCCGTTGCATTCACCGTTATAAGAAACGGTAGGTCTTATCTCTAAAAAAATGATTTTCGCCTTAATATTACATTTGCAAAGCTCGGTAACACCTGCCATTTCTACAATTTGGCTAAAAGGCAAGCTTGTTTTAAAGACCATCGGGGTTTTTACACCTTCAATGCTGTAAAGCACCGTTACCGCCATTTCACCTTTTACTATTACCTTATCGTTTATAACCTTATATTCGGTAATATTAGGTATAGCATCATACCTTAAAATACGCAAAATCGAACCTTGCATATTACCTGTGCTTATTTCTTCTTCAATTATCAGCACTTTTTCACGGTAGCCCATTGGTATTGTAGCAGGTGCCATAGAACGCTTAAGTTGAATTTCATTACTGTCATAATCCGAAACAACCTTGTTAGAACAACGCTTGAAAACCTTAATTTTTATACTAACCGCACCGTGAATATCAATTTTTCTGCCCGTTATAGCACGGCAATTAATATAATCACACCTGATACTGCAAGCAATATTACAATCATTCCCCTCCTCGCCCATTTCTTTAATCTTACTGAATGGGTAGATATATTCATACGAACATAAATTATTATCCTTATCACAATACAAAAGGGTGATACAAACATTACCCTCTATTGTAATGCTTTTTCCGTTAACACTTTTTGAAAGTATCACAGGACGAGCCTTGCACTTAAATATTTTAGAAATATCGGGGCAGTAATCAGGCAGTGTAAAATCCACATCAATCGGTTGCTCAAAAACCTCACTAAAAATATTTCTATTAAAACACACATCGGATTTAAAAGATTTACTCTCCATACTTTTTCCTCACTTTACACATTTTTAGTAAAGTGTATTCAATAGAAGCGATATATATGCCAAAAAAGAAGCTCCCCTTGCAGAGAGCTTCTAAAAATTATAATCTTATAACAATATCACTTAACGATTTAACAATACAGCCTTCGGGGAGAACACCGCGAAGAGATGTTAAAGGATAAACCGATGTGCCCTTACCGATTACAGTACCGGGGTTGATTACACAACCGCAACCGATATCAGCCTTGTCACCCAAGATACCGCCGATTTTTCTAATACCTGTTTCAATTTCGGTATCGCCGTGGATAACAACAGGCTTACCGTCTGACTTTAAGTTAGAGCAAATTGAACCTGCACCCATGTGAGCAAAGTTACC
Source organism: Acutalibacteraceae bacterium (assembly GCA_045656485.1). Taxonomy (GTDB): domain Bacteria; phylum Bacillota; class Clostridia; order Oscillospirales; family Acutalibacteraceae; genus UBA737. The sequence goes on from JAZORK010000234.1 coordinate 1,540, forward strand.
AAGCACCGAGTCACCAACATAATTGTAGTGCGGTACCTGAACAGTATTAAGAAGCACACAGTTTTTAAGTTCACTCGAGTTACCGATTACGCAGTTGCTACCGGTAATAACGTTACCACGCAAGAAAGCACTGGGTCTAATCTCGGTATTGTGACCAATAATAGCAGGTGCTTCAATAACAGCCGAAGGATGAATTTTTACGTTTTCACCAACCCATACACCGTCGGCAATTTCGGTAAAGCCTTCAAGACCATTTTCTATTAACTTAGCGATATAGCCCTCAATCTTGGGTAACATTTCCCAAGGGTATTCGCACTCGTCAAAAAGCTCTACAAGATAAGGTGTTTGACAATCGAACAATTCTTTAGTTTTAACCTTTTTATTCAACTGAATGACCTCTTTCTATAATAAAATTAACAAGGCGGTCTACGTATTCTTCGCAGTTTTCTTCGCTTTCAACCATAACACGAACCACAGGCTCAGTACCACTCTTACGAAGCAATACTCTACCCTTACCGTCAATAAGTTCTTCAACTTTCTTTTGTTCTTCTAAAACAGCTGCATCTTCGAAAACCGCTTCCTTACTCTTTACCCTAATGTTTTTGGTAATTTGAGGATAAAGCTTAATCGGTTTTGCAAGTTCTTCAAGGCTTAGTTTGCTATCGCAAACCTCTTCGGTAACCATAATAGCGGTAAGCAAACCGTCACCAGTGGTAGCATATTTTTTAAGAATAATATGACCCGACTGTTCGCCACCCAAAGAATAATCGTTATTTTGCATACATTCATATACAAAGCGGTCGCCAACGTCGGTTTGGGCGCATTTAATACCAATTTTTTCAAGGCTGTTAATAAAGCCGCTGTTAGACATAATTGTAGCAACAACAGTATCATCATTAAGCATACCGCGAGACTTTAAACGTTTGCCCAAAATATAAAGCATTTTGTCGCCGTCTACCTCGTTGCCGTTGCCATCAACTGCAATACAACGGTCACAGTCACCGTCGAAAGCAAAGGCTAAGTCCAAATGATTATCTTTAACCAATTGACAAAGCTTTTCAGTATGGGTTGAACCGCAACCCATATTTACGTTTTGACCGTCTGGTGTGTCGCCAATAACCATTACCTTTGCACCTAAAGCCGCAAAAACAGATTTTGCAATCATCCAGGAAGCACCGTTTGCACAGTCTAAGCCTATCTTCAAATTCTTATAAGAATGTGAAGCCAAAGAAATAAGGTAAGCAACATAGCGGTTTCTACCTGCAACATAGTCAATAATTTTACCAATACTACCCTTTGTAGCAAGTGGTAAATCCTTGCCGTCAACACCAATAGCTTTAAGGTCGCCGTCAAGATAATCTTCAATATAAGCGGTTGTTGCGTCGTCCAACTTTTCGCCATAACGGTTAATTACCTTAATACCATTATCGTAAAAAGGATTGTGAGAAGCAGTAATCATAATACCGCAGTCAAAATCATCCTGTTTGGTAACGTAAGAAACGCTTGGAGTAGTAGTAACGTGAAGCATATAAGCGTCCGCACCCGAAGCTGTAATACCTGCAACGAGAGAATACTCGATCATATAACTCGAAAGGCGGGTATCCTTACCTATTACTATACGTGGATGGTAGTTAGGATTTTCGCAACCTGAAAGCTTGGAAGAAAAATACCAACCCAAAAATCTACCAACCTTATACGCCTGTTCGGAAGTGAGGCTTACGTTTGCCTCTCCACGGAAGCCGGCTGTACCAAAATAACGATTTTTCTTCTTTTCGCCCTTTGGTGCTGCACTAATTGTAAGATTCTCTTGCAAAAGCTCATCTGTAGTGATAGAAAATAAATTGCAAAGCATTATAACCTTGTCAATTTGAGGAAGCGCTTGGTCCATTTCCCATTTAGAAACCGACTGACGTGAAACCGAAAGTTTTTCAGCCAATTCTTCTTGAGAAATATTTGCATTATTTCTTAAATTATAAATTTTCTCACCGATTGTCATAAAAAATACTCCTTTTCAACCGATTAAATCACGAATTTGCAACCTTGAGTTGCATTTTCGTATAGATTCTATCACCTTTTTCGCAAAAATGCAACAAAAATTTTGAATTTTTGCAATTTTTAGTTTACATTTATAGTATATTTACAAATTTACGCACTTTTATAGCACATTTTATTATATAAACCGTTATTTTTAAAAAATACCGCTTAAGTAAAAAATTTAACCGAACAGATAAAAAAAGTAACATTTTTAAATTATTTATGGTATATTTAAATCACAGGAGGTGCTAAAGTGAAATTCAAACTCATTATAGACCAAAAAAGCGATGAAGAAATTATTGCCACCGTGCATGAACGCACAACATTAATAGAACAAATCGAAGCGCTTGTTATGGAATATTCGGGCGCTGACAAAATTTTAGCCTTTTTAGAGGATGAAATTATAAATCTTAATATAAACGAAATTGAGTGTATTACGGTAATATCAGGAAAAACCTTTGCAGTATATAGTGACGGCAAACAGTACCGCCTAAAACAGCGATTATTCGAACTTGAAAAGCTAATGCCTTCAAGCTTTATTAAAATCAATAAAAGCACTATTGCAAACGAAACCAAAATCGAACGCTTTAAAGCAAACTTCAGTGGCGCAGTAGACGCAGTTTTTAAATGCGGTCATACCGATTATGTTTCAAGGCGGTGCTTTGCCGAGATTAAAAGGAGGTATAAATAATGAAAAGATTTAGTCTGGAGTTTTTAAAAAGAGGTTTGCCCGCCGCTTTTGGCGGACCTGTGATTTTAGCAATTGTTTATTGGATTGCAGGCGCAAAGGGTGTTATTACTTCCCTCACACCTAACGAAGTTTCTAAAGGAATTATATCATTAACATTATTAGCCTTCATAGCCGCAGGCATACAGGCGATTTACCAAATTGAGCGCTTACCCTTAATATCAGCAATACTTATTCACGGCGCAGTGCTTTATCTTAATTATTTAATAATTTACCTTATGAATGACTGGATTCCCCGTGATTTTAAAAGCCTATCAATTTTTACCGCAATTTTTGTTGTGTCATATGCTTTAATTTGGGTTGGTA
>JAZORK010000235.1:0-1875 GCA_045656485.1 Acutalibacteraceae bacterium
ATAATAGAACCCCGTTTCCGTATCGTAATAATATCCACGGTAACGGAAAGGATTGATATCCGCCATACTTCCGTATTGATACGTGATATTTCCCCACGCGTCGTATTCGTATTCGCCCACGAGCGTTCCCGACGAGTTGCGGATTCCTATCACGTCGCCTAACACGTTTTTATCAAAAGGAGTGCAAACGAACAGCACGACTCGGCGGAGTGTTTGCACACCGCCGTAAGTCGTTGCATTGTTTGCAATAAGAATAGCAATGAGTTTCATTTGTTAGTCCTTTTCCTCCGTTTTGCCCCTTTTTTCGCTATCAATCTTTCAATTTCATTTTTTTGTTTTTGAGTCAAATAATCTTTCAATAACTCTCTATGTTTTTCTGGGCATAAACTATATAAAGATAGCGCAATTTTCACATCACATTGTTTTGGTTTATTTTTAATTAGATTCCATAAAATACCGTATCTTATATTAGTTTCAATTTTATATCCGTTATCAAAAAATAAAACAATTCTAGGCTTTGCACCTTTATAATAACTAACCGTACAACCCGTATAATCTATATATAATTTTTTTAAGCAATCATAGTGTATCTTATATTTTCTCGAAAATAAATTTTTCTTATAAATAATACAATTTGCTTCAAATATAATTGAGTTATATGTCAAAGGTAAAGCTATACCCCACGGCAATAAAAGAATAATAATGAATATGCCTATATATTCTTTTTCATTTATTTCAAATAGCACTAATCCAATTAAAGTACTCCAAACAGCTAAAATCACAATGGCATAAATGATAGCTTCGATTCTTGCAAAAAATCTATTTTTCATAACTATCACCCCTCAAGGCAAATAATATTTTGCCATATTTCCCCATTGTGAAAGTCCCACATTGGCTAAAGATGCAAAATGTTCTTTATAAAAACCTCTTGCAAAATAGGTATTGAAAACCATTTTATTTGCTTGTGCTGTGGCACTCGCTATACTTTTTACTGCCCTTGCCCCCGTTCCATAATAGCCACTTGAAATTCTTCCTCGTATTTTAGAGGTAAAACTATTAGTTGCTTTTACGGCACTTTGATTGTAAAAACGCATGCTTATCGCCCCAGACAAAAGAGAGGTTCCAGCTATTATGCCCCAGTCCATACCACTAAATTGCCAGTTTTGCTCAATACCCGTTGTTATTACTCCATTTGCGAAAGATAAACCTGTATTGATAGCACCTACCGCCCATGCACTAATTCCTAATCCACCAACAGCACCAGCAGCCGCACCAAACGCCCCATCAATCAAAGCCGTTCCCCAATTGACTTCTCCGCCGTTAAATACAGCCTGCATAATAGCCGAACTTGCAAATGATACGCCAAACCCTATCAATGCACCTATTAAAAGTGTAGATAATACAAATTCGCCCGTTGCGTCCGTATACATTATCGGGTTATTGTTTGCGTAAGCATACATATTCAGTTGTCCAGGCACGGTTGAAAGCGTTGCCACAAGCTCATAATTATCCGCATTGATAAAGCGCATGATACTTGGATCATAATACCGCGTTTGTAAGTAATAGAACCCTGTTTCCGTGTCATAGTAATACCCACGGTATCTAAACGGATTGATATTTGCCATACTTCCGTATTGATACGTGATATTTCCCCACGCATCGTATTCGTACGTTGCTACGAGCGTTCCCGACGAGTTGCGGATTCCTATCACGTCGCCTAACACGTTTTTATCGAAACTATACGTTTGCGAGTTATAAATCATTCCCGCAATTCCCGTTGCGTCGTAGATATAGAATATCAATCCGCCGTTGTCGATACGGTTTTCCACCATAATTTGACTACCGTTTAAATAGTATTCCGTCGTTTTGTTTTCC
>JAZORK010000236.1:0-2434 GCA_045656485.1 Acutalibacteraceae bacterium
CTTTTATAATAAATTGTGCTTTTTCGTATTGTGTGGGTGAGATTATCTGCAAATGGGGAAGCACTTCTGAACGGGATTCACCGCTACGAAGCACACCCGTATAGGTTAGGTTGCATAGAATTCCGCGTATGCTCGCCGCATGCCAGTTTTTGCCCGTTCTCGCACGGTAGCCGTTGTTATTGAGCCAAGTAGTGATTCGCTGGGCACCGTAGCCCTCACTTGTGTATTTGTCAAAGATAATTTTAACCACCAATGCTTCGGCTTCATTAACCTTTAAATCGTAAAGCTCGTGCTTTCGTTTGTTGAATCTACCGCTTTTCACAAGGTCATAGCCAAAGGCGGCAATGCCGCCCTTGAAATGACCCGCCTCAACCAACTGACCAAGACTTGTTTTTGTTCGCACCGAGGTTTTTTCGCTTTCGCCGTCGGCTTGCCAAAAGCGGATGTAGTTTAAAAGCTTGTCCGTGTGGGTGTCAAAGCGTTGCTCACCCTCTTGGGTGCTCCAAACCTCGATTCCGTTTTTAACAAACCACTCCACCACAAAGGGTGTTTCGTCCGCAATTCTGCCGATTCGGTCGAACATGAAGACAAGCAAAACATCAAATTTTTTCTTTACTGCAAGGTCTTTTATGATTTGGATTTTGTCACGGTCTTCGGCCCGCACCTTGTGACCCGAAACGCCGTCCTCTTGCTCTTCGTGAACAATCTCCCAACCCTTTTGCAGCGCAAATTTGTGGCAAGCCTTTCGCTGCATCGGTATGTCGGCTTCATTGTTGCTGTCATAGTCCACTTGTTTGCCTGTGGATACGCGGTACAAACAGCATACTCGTTTTGTCATCGTTCTCTCTCCTTAGGTTTTTTCTTAATTTTAATATCTGGGGTATCGGTTTGTCGAATGTGCGAATCACCAAGCAATATGTCCTTGATTTGTGAAACGATTTCCTTGTTCGGCTCGTCGGTAAAGGTGGCGGTTACTTCGTGATCTTTTACCCTGAATTTGTACTCAGCGCGCCTGTCGTGGATAAGAAAAATTATTCTAGCTTTTAACTCTTTCAAAAATTTCATTTTATTACCTCTCTTCTTTCATTTTTTGCTTTTGTTGGTGCTTGTAGTAGTGGTCGCACGCCTTAATAACAAAGGCTTCGAAATCACTGTCTTTGATTTTCGGAGCCACCTCACGCAGTTTGTCAAGCCGAATTTTGAACATCGGTTTTTGGTTAGCCTTTTGCTCACTCAAAATTTCGGTAATGCTTTCGGGAGTCAAACCTTGATCGGCACTCATTTTTTTTAACCGACACGCTTGGGATAGGTTGGGTGTAGCATCACACTCGGTAATAGCATCCACCAAATCTTGTTGCTCAATGTCGTTTAAGTACGAAAGCTCCACCGCAGGGGTGAAAGCAATCCGCCCCTCATCAACCATATCTAATAACTGTTTGTTGAGATAGGTTAGGCGGATATATCTAAATACTTGGTCGCGACTTTCGTTCGCCGCTTTACCAATTTCATTTGCTGCATCTAACTTTGTCGCAACTTGCGACGAAGTTAAATCCGTGCGCTTTCCTTGTGCTTTTAATGCATCCATTTTCATTTTGTAAGCAAAGGCCTTTTCACTCGGTAAAATGTGCTCTCTTTGAATGTTGCTATCAACCATAGTGATAATGGCTTCGTCGCGAGTCATATCCTTAATGATAATTGGTAGTGTCTCTATACCGAGTGCTTTACACGCCGCCTTTCTGCGATGCCCTGAAATCAGTTCATATCGCTCACCGTTCTGCCTTGCCAAGCACGGCACTAAAACACCTCGCTCCGCAACGCTTTTCATAAGGTTTTTCATATCCTCATCATCCTTTACTGAAAATGGGTGATTCTCAAACCCGTCAATTTGTTCAAGAGGTATCTCCTCAACTTTAGGCTTCGCCATATCGTCGCGCTCAGCTTGTGTTGTGAATAAACTATCCACGCTCGTAAGCATTCCTTCTACAGATTTAAATTTACTACTCATTCAATCTCTCCTTTATTTTCTTTTGTTGCAATATTTAAGGCAGGGTCTTTTGTAAGCCCTGCCTTCTCGTTTGTTTCGTTATTAAATTTCCATATAACTTCGCGTTGAACTATTGCACTAATAAGTGGATAAAGCCACTCCATATTTGCTTTGTGTAGGTTAGCCGTTGGGAATTTATTAGCCTTCGCCATCCACGACATTGTCTGACTATCAAGATTAACACTATTAAGTGTCGAAAGCACTTGACTGACTTCTTTTTCAATTTTATAAAAAGGTTGTAATCCGTTTAATAAAACACGCACAAGATGTTGCTTGTCCATACCAGTCAAAGCTCTTTTAGCTTCAAACTCCTCAAAATCTTCAAGTGATAAATTAAGTAAAACCCTTTCTTTACTCATAATGTTTTTTCTCCTTTATCTCTAATATAGA
>JAZORK010000237.1:0-1509 GCA_045656485.1 Acutalibacteraceae bacterium
CAATATGATAACCATTACGAAACTCGAAACCTGGCAGGAACTGATATACGCGTGATGAAAATGCCAGACATGTTTGCTCATAAACTATGCGCGATGGGGGAACGAATTTCTCCACGTGATGTTTTTGACTGTTGGTTCTTCTTGAATAATCACACTGAAATCAATGAACACATTGTGATGGAGCGTACAGGTATGGGGGTGAGTGATTATGCTCTTGCCTGTGTGGAGAAGTTACGTACTGCCAGTCCGAAAATGCTTATGCAAGGTTTAGGTGAAGTAATCGATAATAAAACAAAAGTTTTTGTACGAACAAAATTGATTGAGGAGACCTCTACGGCCTTAGAATTGTTTGCAGCTTTTCCGTTAATCGCAGACAATTGTTAGTACAAACGTCGTTTTTTTGCCAAGGTATCGGTAGTTGCTTGTAACACGCAGTGAATGAGCCGATTTTCGACCGACACCCAGTATCGGTGGGGTGTCGGTGTCCTTATTCTACTGAGTAAACGATTTTTATTTTTGGCCTGGCAAGGGGCAATTAAATTGAGAATTGAAAATTGAAAGTTGAAAGTTCGTGCTAGTGCCGACGCGGTATGAAAGCGTCGGTTGCGACGACGGAAACTTTAGTTTTCCAAAGGAGTTTCAAATCTCTCAGCGAGCACCGCCGAACTTCAACGAAGTTAAAGTTGAAAATTTAATCAACATCATGGTTTTCATATAATAAAACAATAAGAACTCCTTTGGGGAGATGAACCAAAGGGCTGCAAGCAGTACTCCTTTGCTTTTCCCTTGCCCTTTTTATTCCTTTGCCATCAGCGTTACTTTTTTCAAAAATTTTCAAGGGCTTGAAAAAAGTTTTTCAATAGGCTGAAAATAAATTTTCAACAAAGCGAAAAAGTTTTTTCAACAAAGCGAAAAATCAATTTGGATGCACCCAAACTGCAGTACTTACCCATCGGTACTCGAGTACTTACGGCTAAGTACTGCAGTACTTGTATATAAGTACTGGACTTTGGCATAACTCAATATTCCTATTGTGACGTGAAAAATTGTACGGATGTATATGGTGTATTCGTACAATAACCTATATAGGACTTCGCCACTGCCAACCGATTTATGAACTTTATTAACCTTAGTGGCTTCGCCCCTTGCCAGGGCAAAAATGAAATTGTTTTACTCACTCAGATATGGCCTATAGCATATGGGGCTTTGCTTGATGAATCTGCGACCGATACCCTACCGATACCGGGTGTCGGTCGCTATTGTGCTATATATCATGTAGTTGCAATACCCTACCGATACCTTGGTAAAATTAAGGGAAACTTTATTTTTGCCAATTTAGGGGCCGCAAATCTTTCATAGTATCGTGTTATTCTGAGCGTTAGCGAAGAATCTCGCAAAGTCTCTTGCTGTATAATTCTCTGTCCCAGCGCGGGATCCTTCACTGCGCTCAGGATGACACAGCATGCGGATTTTAGAGGAATGATGGGCTATAACTTGCCCCTAAATTGA
>JAZORK010000238.1:0-3000 GCA_045656485.1 Acutalibacteraceae bacterium
TATTCCGTTAACGTTTGATTATGAAAACGGCAAAGTGATTTTTAATGGCAGTATCGACCGAGTTGATGAATTTAATGGTTATATTCGTATTGTCGATTATAAAACCGGTACAAAATCTTTTAAATTGCCCGATGTTTTGTTCGGTCTTAATTTGCAAATGCTAATATATCTATATGCGGTGATTCGTGGACAAAATCTTCCCGATAAGAGTGCTGCAGGTATTCTTTACATGCCTTCTAAACGTGATTTAAACAATGAGGGTATGGCAATGAATGGCTTACTTCAAGCCGATATTGACCTTGTAAAAGCAATGGAAAAGGAAAATAAGGGCGAATATATTCCATCTCTTTCAATTAATAAGGATGGTTCGATTTGTAAAACTGCAAGTTCATATATTTCACATGAAGAATTTGGTATGATTTTTGCCCATATTGAAAATCTTGTAAAGAAAACTGCTAATTCTATTTCTAATGGTGAAATTGAAGTAAATCCGGTTGATGGTAGAGAATCATCGGCATGTGCATATTGTGATTTTAAAACAGTCTGCAATTTTGGAAACGAAATTCCTTTAAAAGTTCCTAACTTAAAAAATAGCGAAGTATTTGATATTATTGCAAAGGGGGATAACAATGGCATTTAAACCGACTGCGGCGCAAAAAGCTGCTATTAATGAAAACGGCAATATTTTGGTTTCTGCTGCAGCCGGCTCGGGTAAAACAGCAGTTTTGGTAGAGCGTGTAATTAAAAAGCTTTGCGATAGTAAAAATCCTATTCGTGCGGACGAGCTTTTGATTGTAACCTTCACTAACGCCGCTGCTGCTGAAATGCGTTTAAGAATTGAAAAAAGAATTGATGAAGAATGTCAAAAATCCCCTGAAAGCATAGGCCTTTTACTTCAAAAGCACCTACTTTCAAATGCAAAAATTTGTACTATAGACTCTTTTTGCATAGATTTAGTGCGTGAAAATTTTGATAAATTGGATATTTCTCCCGATTTTAAAATTGGCGAAACAGCAACGCTTGAAGCTATAAATCAAGATGTGATTTATTCTATAATCAACCGCTATTTTGAAGAGAACAATCCTTTGTTTTATGATTTGTTAGATATTGTCGGCGCTGAATTTGATGAGAAAAATTTTGCAAGTTTAGTTCTTTCGGTTTATAATTTTTCACGTCAATTACCATTCCCAAGCGAGTGGTTTGACTCAATTTTAAGCAATTATTCAAATGGCACTTTTAGCCCGAATAATATTTGGTACAAATATGCTTTTGATAAGGCAAATTCCACCGTTTTGGATATGGAATGCCTAATCGATAATGCCATAGAACTTGTATTATGCGCCGAAGATGCCGCAAATTCGTATTTAAAGGCTTTTTACGATGCTAAGGAGCAAATCCTTAATTTAAAAGAAAGCCTTTTAACGAATGATTGGGATGTATTTTATAATTCGTTACAAACCTTTTCTTTAATGCGGCTGCCTACGGTACGTGGTCTTTCGGGTTATAGAGAAATCACTGCCGCTAAGGATATTTATAAATATTTGTCAGGCAAAGCATGTGAAAACCTAAATAAATTATTTTATAATGATTTTCATTTTATAAATTCTCAATTTAAAAAACTATATCCCGCATTAGAGTTATTTATAAATATTGTTAAAGAGTTTGAAGAAAAGGTATTTGAGGAGTATAAGAAAAATAATATTTTTACATTCCACAATACTGAGCATTTAGCTTTAAAATTGCTTTGTAAGGATAAAGACACCCCCACCGAATTTGCGAATGAAATTTTTGAACAGTATAATGAAGTTATGGTTGATGAGTATCAGGATACAAACGACCTGCAAAATATGCTTTTTTACGTTCTTTCAGGGTTTGATAAAAAACTTTTTGCTGTTGGTGACGTTAAGCAAAGCATTTATGCTTTTCGTGGTGCTAACCCTGCCAACTTTTTGGATAGAAAAAACAGTTATTTGCCTTTAGAGAATGCCGAAATTGACAAGCCAAAGAAAATAATCTTAGGTAATAATTTTCGCTCTAAGGATGAAATTTGCGATTTTACAAATTATTTCTTTAAACTTTTTATGCAAAAAGAAACAGGCAGTATTGTCTATGAAGATGAAGATTTATTAATCCCAACTGCAAAATTCCCTGCAACTAGTGATATGGCAGTAGGTATTGATATAATTGATACTTCTACAAGTGATGAAGATACCTTGACCCTAGAGGCTAGGAATATTGCTAATTATATTAAAGCTACTATTGAGGGAAAACCTTGTATAAAACAGGATGAGGATACCCTTAGAAAAGCTAAATACGGTGATTTTACAATATTACTTCGCAGTATGGCAAATAAGGCGCCTCAGCTTGCTAGCGAGCTTAAAAAACAGGGGATACCTGTCAATATAAGCATTGGTAATTTTGCCGAAAGTATAGAAATTGCAACATTTTTATCGCTTCTAACTGTTATTGATAATCCACTTAATGATATAGCATTGCTTACTGTAATGAATTCACCGATTTTCAGCTTCACTCTTGATGAATTGGCTGAAATTCGTTCTCTTAAAAAGGACGGTAATTTCTACTCGGCGGTTATTTTCTCTGCACAAAAGGGGAATAGTCACTGTCTTGATTTTCTTGCTAAAATTAAAGAATATAGGCAAAATTCAATTGTTTTACCGCTAAATAAATTTGTTTCAAAGCTACTTGTTAGCACTGAGTATTTAAATATTGTTTCTGCTTTGGCAGACGGTGAGCAAAGGCGTAATAACCTGTTGCTATTATGTGATTATGCCGAACAATATGGTAGCAGTTATAATACATCACTTTCAGCCTTTGTAAAATATGTTAACTCTCAGTCTGAAAGCTCAGGCTCAGTTAAGTCCACTAGCAACGATGCAGTAAATATTATGAGTATACATTCTTCAAAGGGTTTGCAGTTTCCTATATGTATTATTGCATCTACCGCTTCAAGATTTAATGATGCCGAAGCACGAAGTTCGG
>JAZORK010000239.1:0-4411 GCA_045656485.1 Acutalibacteraceae bacterium
GCAGGAAAAGAAGCGAGCGGTACGGGTAATATGAAGTTTATGATCAACGGCGCGCTCACAATCGGAACTTTGGACGGTGCAAACGTGGAAATGTCGGAAAAAGTGGGTACAGATAATATCTTCATTTTCGGTTTAAAAGCCGACGAAGTTTCGGAGATTTGGCAAAACGGTTATTCAGCAAGCGTGTATTATAACAACGATCCAATGCTTCGGAAAATCGTGGAAGCGTTGATCGTAGGCTTTAACGGGGAATCGTTTGCGGATATTGCGAACTATCTTCTCACGGGCGCGCCCGTTGCCGATCCGTATATGTGTATGGCGGATTTCCAATCGTATCTTGCAACGCAACAAGAACTCTCAACGTTGTATGCAACGGATAAAAAGTCTTGGAATCAAAAGGCTTTGCGCAATATTGCCGCCGCGGGATATTTTGCTGCGGATCGCAGTATCAAAGAATATGCGGAAAACATTTGGAATTTAAAGGCTTTGCACGAATAAACAAAAGTATCGTATAATATCGGGCAATATGCCCAATACTTACCTTATAAAGATAAACGCAACGAAAAGCTGTAATAATTTACGGCTTTTCGTTTGGTAAAGGTCTATTATGGCAATACAAATTTATTTTGATCCGCTCAATATCGCTTGCAAATCAATAACGGGCGCGATTTGTCAAAACGAAAGGGTAGAATTTAATCTGTTTTTATTAAAATCGCACGAAAAGAATGGGGTAACGGCTGGAAATTGCCTTACCCCCGATTTTAATGCTGCCTTACACTTAAATAAAGACGGCGAAAAGGCAAAGATTTATCCAATGCAGAAAACGTCGTTTGGTTGGACAATCTCGCTTTCCATTGAAGATATCGGACTGTATTACTACGTATTTGCGCTTGAAGGCGTTGGTTTCATTTCCTGTAACGATATGACGAAAGGGGAAATCACGGCTTATCCGAAAGGATTTCAACTGACGGTGTTTGCCAAGTCGTATCAAACGCCCGAATGGTTTCAAGGCGGGATCATGTATCAAATCTTCCCCGATCGTTTCGCAAAAAGTGGTACTATGCCAGACATAAAAGGGCGTATACAACGAAATGATTGGGATGGATTGCCGTCTTATAAACCAAATGCGAAAGGAAAAGTGCTCAACAACGATTTTTTCGGCGGGAATTTTAAGGGCATTGAAGAAAAATTGCCGTATTTAAAAGCGCTTGGCGTTACGGTTATTTATTTAAATCCTATATTTGAAGCGGCTTCCAATCACCGCTACGATACTTCGGATTATATGAAAATCGATGCGTATTTAGGCACGGAAGACGATTTTCTATCTCTCGTTCAAAGCGCGGAAAAACAAGGCATTCGCGTGATTTTAGACGGTGTTTTCAATCATACGGGCGACGATAGTATATATTTTAATAAATACGGCAATTATCCAAGCGTCGGCGCGTATCAATCTAAAAATTCTCCGTATTATTCTTGGTATACTTTTGAGAAATTCCCCGGTAAATACGAAAGCTGGTGGGGAATAGATATTTTGCCCGAAATCAACGAACAATCGAAAGAATATCAAAATTTCATATTTGGAAAGGACGGAGTACTCAAAAAATGGCTTACGTTCGGCATTGGCGGTTATCGTTTGGACGTTGCGGACGAATTGCCTGATTTTTTCTTGCAAAAACTGCGTCAATGCGTGAAAGAAAGCAATCCCAACGCGATTATTATCGGCGAAGTTTGGGAAGACGCGTCCAATAAAGTAGCATATTCAAAACGCCGCGCGTATTTGCACGGTTTTGAGCTGGATAGCGTTATGAATTATCCGCTGAAAGACGCGATTATTTCGTATATACAAAGCGGAAATACAATTCCTTTATTGCGTTGTATTCGCACGCTGATCGATCATTATCCCAAACAAACGGTTGATTGCTTGATGAATATTCTTGGAACGCACGATACGGCACGCATTTTAACCGTTTTGGGTGGTATTTACTGTCAAAATAAAGACGAAATGGCGCAAAAATCGGCGTATTTATCCGCAGAAAGCAAAGAAAAAGCCATTGAAAAGTTAAAAATGGCTGTTGTTTTACAATTTACCCTGCCCGGTGTGCCGTGCGTTTATTACGGTGATGAGAACGGGCAAGAAGGGCATATTGATCCGTTTTGCCGTTGTTGTTATAATTGGTCTGAACAAAATGAATATTTAATCGACTTTTATCAAAAAATCGGTGCAATTCGCCAAGAATATAAAGAAATATTCAAAGACGGCAATTTTTCGGAAATTATAACACAAGACGGACTGTTCGTTTATAAACGTTATAAGGAAAACTTGAAATTATACGTCTACACAAATAATTCGTCGCGTAAATACGTAATACAATTACCTCAGCCAATGAAAGATTTGTTAAGCGACGATGCTTTTGAAACGGAAATCATTATCCAGCCATACAGCTACGGAATTTTAGTCGAAGACAATTAAAAATGCGCAAAAATAAAAAACAAGCCTTTTTTGCCTGTTTTCGCCAATCACTATTCGTAAAAGTATCGTTTTACGAATAGTTATCACTCTCCCCTACGGGGGCAAAATCTGTCTAATAAATCACATTTTCATTTAAAAAAGACACTTGCGAGCCATAACCGCATATAAATTCTTCGTTTTCAATAAACCAATGTTTCCCACGCAATGGGTAAAAATTACGAATTTTTGCAATGCGTTGCAATTCAAGCACCTTTTCAAATGCTTCGGGGTATTCATTAAAAAACTTTATACGCTCTATCGCCTTTGCTTGCGGGCAAAGCAAACAACCGTCGCGAAAACTTTCTTTATAACACGGTGATAATAAATTTTGAGAGCGACACCAATAGAAACAATCTAAATCGGTTATATTTAGCTCTTGCAAAATCGAGCGCTCTTTCCCTACTAATGTTTTACGGTCATATTCATCCGCGCATAATCCAATATCAATAAAATGAAATCTTTTAGAATATTTTTTAAAATAATTATTGAGCGTCGCTATTTTTCCATCCTGAGCAAATCCACAATAATTTCTTAAAAAGAGCGGAAATCCTCGCGGTTTGCCTTTATCTTTTCCTTTAACAAGTATATGGGAACACCAATCATAATAAGTAACACCTTTTAAAAATACAACGTGAATTCCCCATTCTCTAAATTTTTTCGCTGTTGCATTTAAAAAATCATAATGTGCCTTATCTATCAACGGAATATCACGAGTAAACATAGTTATATAGCATATAGCCGTAACGTCATAACCCCTGCTATGATATTCCCATACTGCACGAGTGGAATTTTTTCCACCGCTCCAACATACCAACGCTTTCATTCTTCTTTTCTCCTTTCGTCTATTTTATAAATATACCACATTCGGCGAGCAACGTTTACAGACTTTTTACAGGTAAACGCTTGATACTCCGTCGTTTCTACGTTGGCGTATGATACACGCCAACAGCGCTTAGACGTTCTCACTACTATGAAAACGTCTTTTATTTTTTTTCCATTCATACGGTAAAACATATAACTATGATTTGCGTAATTAAATGAAAGTTTATAATTAGCTTTAAATTCTCGTTCCAAGTTATGTAATAACCAATGCACGCGACATATCATATATTATCTACCTACTGCGCAGTACACCGCCCCCTTGCACCCCCACAAGGGGCGCGCGCAAAGGGGGCGGACGGTGTCCGAAGTCCCTTAAACCCTACTTTTCTATGCTTCGCGTTGTGGGGCTGTCTTCCCAGATAACCCAACAGCTACGGGGCTTTTCGCCCCTTTTATCGGATAGGGGTTAGCACCCCCCGATACCACCCCATTTACGGGGATTTTCAAGTAAAATCCCCTTTTGCCTAATAAAAGAGAAGTGAGCCAACGAGCGTAAACACGCTTATAACATCGCCTAACGAATACACAAGACACGGTAAGACGGATTGAATAAGCACAGCAATTGACCGCAACAAATAAAACGTTTGCACTATCGCATAATAAATGCCTTTCAAAAAGTCAACTATACCACTTCCACTATCAGGCGCAGCAACAATCGAATAACCTTTACAACTATCTATTACACGATTAAACGCATCTACCATTAACTGCCAATTATCACCAAAATCAATATTGCTATTTTCAAGCAATACAACAATTTCAGTAAAAGTAAGCGAGCTTAAACCACGTGTAATTCTAAATAGAAACACAAAAGATAAAAACGCAAATATGCCAAGCAAGAACCCTTTCATTAAATCACCTTAAAAACCAAACTTAACAAACCTACAAGCAATATAAGCGAAAATATACCGCCTAAATCTATACCGATTACATCTAACTCAATAAACGGCTCTATCACTTGGAATGGCGCATCAAAAATAGAAAATACGAATGCTCTAATACTACTAGGCAATGCATCAG
>JAZORK010000240.1:0-4536 GCA_045656485.1 Acutalibacteraceae bacterium
ATTATGCTAATTCACGTTGAAAAGGATACCTTTGTCCCTTGCGAAATGTCAAAAACCACCTATGAAAATTGCGGCAGCAATTGTAGAATGTTCTTGTCACGTGAGGCAGGGCACGGTACAAGCTTTTTGTTGGATACCGAACCTTTAATAATGGAACTTAAATCATTTTTAAGCCTTTGTATTGAGGACTTATAAAATAATAGAATAATATTACTAACTTTTTGGAGCTTGATTATGAAATTTTGTAAAATGCTATCGCTTTTGCTTGTTGTTATATTTTTGTTTTCATTAACTGCTTGTTCAAAAGTTGATAAAAATTATGGCGCATCAAGTGAAGTTGCCGATATTTCCTCGGCAAAAACGACCTCTTTGCCTGAGATTTCTTCACTTGATAACAATATGAATAAATTTTTCGATATTAGTCAGTTTGATGAAGAAAACTATGCTGATATTTATTTAGGCAAAAGGTTTGAAATTAAGGCGAATTTTGCAGGAACTGATTTTTCGTTACCCACCACTATGGAAGAAATCGCCCTTAATGGATGGAAGCTTTTAAAAGGTAGTGACTACGATAAAAATTCTTTAGTTTATGCAAAAGAAACGGTTGAATTGCGTTTTAAAAATGATGACGGCGCTAAAATAACTGCCTTATTTTATAATTCTTCAAATTCTTCGGTTAGACTTGCGAATTGTGATATAGTAAAACTTCGCTTTGATAATAATTTTTCTAAAAAGACTGAAGATTATGATGAATTTAATATAAACGGTGTTACTAATACAGCCGTTATAACCGACGTTATTTCTGCTTTAGGCACTCCTTCACATTTTTATAAAAAGACCGAAAAAACCTATTATTTTGACTACTTTTTATATAAGCGTGACCGTAGAAACAAAATCAGAATTTATGTCAATCTAGAAAAAGACCAAGTTACTGCGGTTGAAGTTTCAAAATATAAATAAGTATTCGCTCTCACTTTTGTGACAGCTTATTTTAGGAGATATTATGAATAAATATTTTTACCCTTGTGATGTTTTACTTCCAAAATCCGATTTTGAAAAGTGGGCGGTTGTGGCTTGCGACCAATATACTTCCGAGCCTTCTTATTGGCAAGAAGTTGAAAATATAGTAGCTGACACACCGTCGGCTTATAATATAATTTTGCCCGAAGCATATTTAAATGATGATAATTCGGATAGAATTGAAAAAATCAACAAGACTATGAATGCCTACATAGAAAACGGTGTTTTTAATACTCTTGAAGATACTATGATTTACCTTGAACGTGAGGTTACGGGAGGTAAAATTCGCAAAGGTATTGTCGGTCTTATTGATTTGGACGAATATTCCTATGAAAAAAATTCAAATTCTCTAATTCGTGCTACCGAGGCTACTGTTTTAGAGCGAATCCCACCCCGTGTTATGATTAGAAAGGATGCTTCTTTAGAACTTCCTCATATAATGCTACTTATTGACGACCCCGAAAAATCAGTAATTGAGCCTTTGGCTGAAAATACTCAAAATTTCACTAAGGTTTATGATTTTGATTTAATGCAAAACAGCGGTCACATTAAGGGGTATGCACTTAATAGTGATACTATTGCTTTAATTCAAGACGCCCTTGCAAAATTGGTTGAAAACAGTGAAGATAAATTCCTTTTCGCTGTAGGCGATGGTAACCATTCACTTGCTACTGCTAAGGAATGTTATAACGCCGATAAACAAAATAATTCTAAATTTGCTTTAGTAGAAGTGGTTAATATTCACGATTATTCTTTAGAATTTGAGCCTATTTACCGTGTTGTGTTTGGCGTTGACCCCAAATCTTTACTAAATGATTTTGTAGCATCCCTTGGCGGTGAATATCAAGGCGATGATGCCCAAAAATTCACTTGCGTATTCGGTGACCAAAAGCGTGAGTTTTCGGTAAAGGGAACAGGTAAGCTTGCAGTAGCTACATTACAAACTTATTTGGACGATTATTTGAAGAAAAATACCGATGTTAAAATCGACTATATCCACGGTGAAGATGTGGTATACTCACTTTCAAAGGCAGATAATACGATTGGCTTTATTTTTGAAGGTATGCAAAAGAGCGAATTATTCCCTGCAATTAAGCAGGATGGCTCATTACCGCGCAAAACTTTCTCAATGGGTCACGCTGCCGATAAGCGTTTTTATGTTGAAGCGAGAGTTAATAAATAGTTTCAAACCCGAAGAAAATTATTTCTTCGGGTATTTTATTGCTTTATTTACTTGACTTTTTTAAAGTTTTAAGGTAATATAAATATGTTATGCGGGTGTGGCGGAATTGGCAGACGCACTAGCCTTAGGAGCTAGCGCTTACGCGTGCAGGTTCAAGTCCTGTCACCCGCACCACAAACACCCTGCTTTTTGCAGGGTGTTTGTTTATTTTAACACAATTACTTCTTTTTCGTAAAATGTATTGCGAGGGGGTGTTGTGTATTAAATATCGCAGAAAAAGACAAAACGGAATTTTGCATTCTTGGTTGTGCTTATTGTTGGCGGTTTTTCTCATTTTAGGATTGAGTTATTATAAAATGCAACCCGTTATTATCCGCTATGCTGAAAGTGTTGCCGAAACGGTTATGCTAAATTCAGCTAATGACGCGGTTATAAATATTTTAAATGATGAAAATTTTTCTTATGATGATATTGCCGTTTTGTCTAAAAATTCGGCAGGGGAGATTATAAGTTTAGAGATTGACACATATAAGGTTAACTACCTAAAAAGCCGTATTTCTAACGAAATTTCGAATATTATAGCCGATAGGGAAAGGTATACTGTTTCTATTCCTATTGGTACTTTTTTAGGTAATACATATACGGCGGGCTTTGGTCCTGATGTTAACTTTAAAATGCAAATAACAACAACAGCCTTCGTTGATTTTGAACATCAATTTAAAAGTGCTGGTATAAATCAAGTTTTACATAAGGTTATTATTAATATAAAAATTAGCGGTAATTTGGTTATTGCAGGTTATAAAGAAACTATAACTGTAAATACTTCGGCAATAGCGGCGCAAACTGTTATTGTAGGAAAAGTTCCTGAAAGCTTTACAAATGTTATTGAGGAAGAATCCGATAACACAGCAGGTCTTATAAATGATTACAGCGGAATTGTAGGAGAATGAAATGGATATTAAAAAAGCGCAAGCGAGAATTGAATATTTAAGCGATACCTTAAAATATCATAACCGCAAGTACTATATTGAAGATGCGCCAGAAATTGAAGATTTTGAATATGATGCTATGCTTCGTGAGCTTGAAGATTTAGAAGCTGAATACCCCCAATTTTTGAAAGAAGATTCACCGACACAAATGGTCGGCGGTGCGGCTTCTAAACTTTTTACTTCGGTTAGGCATTCCGTTAAAATGGAAAGTTTGCAGGATGTATTCAATTTCCAAGAATTACGTAATTTTGGTGAAAAAATTGATACCGCTAAAACCGCTTTTTCGGTAGAACCTAAAATTGACGGTCTTTCAGTGTCGCTCGAATATCGTGATGGCTTGTTTTTCCGTGGCTCGACTAGAGGTGACGGCGAAGTAGGGGAAGATGTTACTGCTAATTTATTGCAAATTAAGAGTATCCCTAAGGCTATTAAATTTTTAGGTGACTTAGAGGTTAGAGGCGAGGTTTATATGCCTAAATCGAGCTTTTTAAAGCTTGTGGAAAGGCAGGAATTATTAGGCGAAGCACCCGCCAAAAACCCCCGTAATGCTGCTGCAGGGTCACTTAGACAAAAGAATCCTAAAATCACGGCCGAGCGTGAACTTGATATATTTGTTTTTAATATTCAGCGTGTTATAGGTAAAGAATTCGGCAGTCATATTGAAACCCTTGATTTTCTTAAAGATTTAGGCTTTAATACCTTACCGACATATAAAAAATGCAAAGATATTGAAGAAGCAATACTAGAAATTGAGCGTATCGGCAATTCTCGTGGCAATTTGCCTTATGATATTGACGGTGCGGTAGTTAAGGCTGATAATCTCTCTTATCGTGAAACTGTTGGTAGTACATCGAAATTTCCTAAATGGGCAGTTGCCTTTAAATATCCACCCGAAGAAAAGGAAACTGTTTTAAAAGAAATTGAGATTGGTGTCGGCAGAACGGGTGCATTAACACCGACTGCTATTTTCGATCCAATTCAGTTAGCGGGTACTACCGTAAGCCGTGCTACACTTCATAATCAAGATTTTATAACAACCAAGGGTATCGCTATAGGGGACACAATTATCGTTAGAAAAGCGGGGGATATTATACCCGAAGTTTTGGCGGTTAAACACCATAATCCTGATACTCCTGTTTATAAAATGCCTGATATTTGCCCTTCTTGTAATTCGCCAGTTTTTAAAGAAGAAGGCGAAGCGGTGCCTAGATGCACTAATGCTGAGTGTCCTGCACAAATTTTACGCCATTTGATACATTTTACATCTCGTGATGCAATGGATATTGAAGGCTTAGGACCCGCTGTTTTAGAACAGCTTCTAAATGCGCGTTTAATTGAAAACAT
>JAZORK010000241.1:0-9328 GCA_045656485.1 Acutalibacteraceae bacterium
ATAATCGCTAAAATACAACGGATTGGCAGCCCTGTTGTCAAATTTAACACTACACCAGGCTTTCATATCGGTTATATAAACGTTTTTACCGCTATAGCAATTACCAAATGCAAAGCCACCCATTCTATTAACGCTTTTGGGGATTACAACACTCGAAATATGCTCACAATTGTTAAAGGCGTAGTTACCAATAAGTGTAACACCCTCTTCAATAACAACTTTGGTTATTTCGGTTCCCCACGGAGCCGGCACAGTGGTGGTATAGTTTGCCATTTTACCGTTACCGCTTATAGTAACAACCGTACCATCTAGCGACCAGGTGCAGTCACCTGTAATGCCGCTTGTGGCGGCATGTACCGTAAGCGCACTAATTGGTACAATAGACAGTATTAAAAGTAATGTTAAAATTACTGACAATAATTTTTTCATAAAAAACTCCTCTTTGCAATTGGACTTTTTCGTTTTCTAACAAAATAATTTATTTTGAAGCTTCATCGGGATTATCGGGTAATATTTTAAATCCACCTTCAAACCCACAGTCAAGCTGCGGAATACTAATATCCTGCATACTATCAAGCAAGGTTTCGTTTTTTTCCAAAAGAGAATCGGCTTCAAATTGCTCGTAAAGCTCCTGCTTTTTCCATTCTTTAATAAGATTCTTACCTTCGGGATAATTGTTCTTTGCAGGGCGCTTTTTATTGTAAAAAGCGAAAATCAAGATATAAAGCAAGAATACAGCCGCCGAAACTGCCGTTATTTTAAGGCCTGAAATAAGCCCCGGTGTTTGATAGGTAAAGCTTATTTCACTTGTACCCTTAGGTACTTTAACCGCCATAAAGCCCACATTCACCTTTTCGATTTCACATGGTGCACCGTTAACGGTAGCTGACCAACCCTCATCGTAAGGTATTGAGAAAAATACAAGGTTTTCCCTTTCACGCTCTACTGTAGCGGTAAAACCCTTATTATTAGTTTCAAAGGATACAGCCGATGTTTTTTTCAGCCTGTCACAATCCCAAACCATACTTTCATAATCAAAATAAACGCTTGGTGTATCTTCACTAGCGGTATAATCATTAACCAAATCCTCGAAATTAGCTAAAATATTTTTATATTTTTCAATCTGCTCTTCGCTTAAAAGCATTGCCTTAAGCATTAAAGCCGATTTTTCTATATCGGAGTAACCTTCGAAATATTCATTTGTCATATAATAATCATACGAAAAACCGTATGGCACATAATTATTATTTTTGTAGATATAGTAACCGCTTTGGGTATCGATATACTCATAGCCCTGCATAGCAAATTCTTTAGTATTGATATCAACGAATCCTTTACCGTCAATACGGTTTACAAGATACTTAACCGAAAGGAAAGGTCTTATAGCAGGATAATCGGTACTTGGTCTGCTGCCGACGCTGCGTTCAATACCTATTGCGGTATAGTATTCCATAATAGAAGCGGGAACTACCGAATGGAAAGCATTTATACCAGAATAATTAAGATACATAGCAGTATTATCAACACAGTCGTAAGCATCGATACGGAAGAGGGTATCATCCTTAAAATCGACCTCGCCTTCAATAAGGCTATCTATTACAACCTCTTTTATTTTGTGCGAATGACTTCTGCCACTGGCAATAAAAACGTTACCGTATACGATAGACACTATACAAACACAAACTATGCTTGTTTTATAAAATGATTTTGCATTTTCCTTTAAGATTTTCAAAAGCATTCCCAAAATCAAAAGGCTAATTAATGCAATAGCACAGGCCATTATAAATCTTGAAAGATATGTGTATTTACCAGGGTCATCCCTAGTGAAAAGACCAAAAATGAGCTCGTCCTCTTCCCCTTTTTGCGGGAATACACCAATAACAAGCGAAACAGCCATAGTTATTCCTAAAACCCACTTATATCCGCTAGACCAATCCACCTTTCTGTCTTCGGTAAGTGAAACAGTCGCAAGGCACATAAGCAATATCGGCATATAATACCAACGGGCGTAGTAAGAATAATTAAAAGCATAAAATGCGCTGTTGAGAATAGGTACCAAAGCCATAAATATGCATATACCTATCATCCGCTTTAACCAACTGCCCGTTTTTTCTTTAAACCATACAAAAACGCCAACCATACTAAAGACGGGCAACCATCCGCCAAGTGAAGACCACTTAACCTCAGCGCCCGGGAAGAATACAGGGCGAGCAGGAATATCAGGTGGGAAAAAGAAGCATTGCAAAATATTACCATAAATTTGCTCTTTGCCGTACATAATGGCATTCCAACCCAAGAGCAATTCAGATATACGAGAATTACCTGTAATAGCCATAATAGACGGCACCAAAATGCAAGCCGCAAGTGCAACACCCAAAACCGCCTCAAAAACAATAACTATAAAGCGGGAAAGCTTTAAACTAATAGCACCCGAAAACAAGCGCACAAAGAAGTAGATAACAACAAATACTACCATTCCAAAAAAGAAGAAATAGTTAGATACTGCGCAAATACAAACCATAATAGCGAAAACAATACGCTTATTTTCGGTTATGAGCATTTCAAAAGCTAAAAGTAATAGCGGGAAAAATATTATTGCTTCGTGAAAATGGTTAAAGAAAATATTATAAACCGAAAACCCTGAAAAAGCATATAACAAGCCACCAAGACTTGCCGCTTCCGGTGTTCGTGTAAAACGTCGTATAAAGTAATAAGCAGTAAGAGCCGCACAGGCAAACTTTAAAATAAGTAAAGGTCCCATTAAGTAAGGCACAAAGCTGTTAGGAAAAGGTAGAGTTATCCAAAAGAATGGACTGCCCAAAAGA
The DNA here is from genome assembly GCA_045656485.1 of Acutalibacteraceae bacterium. Taxonomy (GTDB): domain Bacteria; phylum Bacillota; class Clostridia; order Oscillospirales; family Acutalibacteraceae; genus UBA737. The sequence continues at coordinate 2,826 of JAZORK010000241.1, forward strand.
TAAAAACTGTACGAGCCAATAAAATTAGCACCCAAATCAGTACCAAAATCCCAAAAAACATTACCCTGTCTTATCGCTTCGTGACATCTTTGATAAAAAGGAATTTGCTGAACGTTAAAATCACCGTAAAAGGTAAAATAGCCCTCGCTCATAATCATATACGGAACAAAAAGACAACAAGCAGTAAAAAGCGCTATTAAAAAGGTTGATAGCGCCTTCTCTTTTTTAGGGGTTAAGGTTTTGTCTTTTAAGTAAGAAAATTCCATTCTTTTTACCTCGTAAAAACATTCTCACTATATTATACCATTTAATATTATAATAATCAATATAGGGAAAATAAAAATATATCAATTTTTACGCTAAGTTAAACTTGTAAATTTAATAAAAATGTGATATTATTGATTGGATAAAGATTTAAAGGCGGGAAAAATATGTCTGAAATTATAGAAACCACCCCCAAAAAGAAAGTTTTAAGCTGTATTCAACCAAGCGGAATGTTAACGCTGGGTAATTATTTGGGCGCTTTAAAAAACTGGGTTAAAATGCAAGAAGAATTTGACTGCACCTTTGCTGTAGCCGATTTACACGCTATTACCGTAAGGCAGGAGCCTGCAAAGCTACGTGCACAAATTCATTCTACTTACGCATTACTTTTAGCGTTAGGTATTGACCCCGAAAAGCACACCTTGTTTATTCAGTCACACGTGCCGGAACACGCAGGTCTTTCGTGGTTGCTTTCCTGCAACACCCAATTCGGTGAAATGTCACGTATGACACAGTTTAAAGATAAATCGGCAAAACACGCAAATAACATAAACGTTGGTCTTTTCTCCTACCCTGTACTTATGGCGGCAGATATTTTACTTTACAAGCCCGACCTAGTACCCGTAGGTGCTGACCAAAAGCAACACCTTGAAATTGCGCGTGATATCGCCATTCGTTTTAATAATCTTTACGGTGATGTATTTACAGTACCCGATGCATATATTCCCAAAACAGGCGCTCGTGTAATGTCTTTACAGGACCCCACTAAGAAAATGTCCAAATCGGACGATAATCTTAACTCTTGGGTTGCTATTCTTGACAACAAGGATGATATTATAAGAAAATTCAAACGTGCCGTTACCGACTCGGACGCTTGTGTAAGATTCGCCGATGAAAAACCCGGCATTTCTAACCTTATTACAATTTATTCGGCTATTACCGGTAAAACTATTGCCGATGTTGAAAAGGAATTTGAAGGCAAAGGCTACGGCGACTTTAAGTTAGCTGTTGGCGAAACTGTTGCCGATTCATTAGCACCTGTAAAAGCCGCTTATGATGAAATCATCAAAGACAAAAAGGCTTTAGAGTTGCTTTATAAGCAAGGCGCCGAAAAGGCTGAGTATGTTGCCCGCAAGACCTACTTTAAGGCAATGAAAAAGGTTGGTTTCGTGTTATGATTTCCTTAGTGGGAAACACAAACATTTGCACTACTGTTAAAAATTTTATAGCCGAAAATCGTATTCCTCACGCAATTTTAATTGAGGGTGACTACGGAACAGGCAAACACACCTTAGCAAAATGCATTACAAAGGCGGCTGTTTGCAAGGGTGACACTCCCCCTTGCTTTAATTGCAATGAATGTCACTTGGCTGAAATTAACTCACATCCCGATATTTCGGTTATAACCGCCGAAGACGGTAAGAAAAATATTTCGGTTTCACAAATAAGAACCTTACGTAACGATGCTTTTATAAAGCCGCATCAAGCAAAAAAACGCATTTTTGTAATCAATGATGCCGATACTTTAAATGAGCAAGCACAAAATGCACTTTTAAAGGTTTTAGAAGAACCGCCAAAAACGGTTATGTTTATTCTTATTGCCGAAAATAAGGCTTCATTACTTGATACCATTATTTCACGTTGTGTAACCTTAACCCTTAATCCACCTGAATTTTCGGTAGCATTTGACTATATTAAAAAAACCACTAATTTTGACCCTTCTTTAATAGAAGAGGCCTTAAAAAGTGAAAAAAATAATATCGGCAGGGCGCTTAACCTTTTAAACGGCAAAACATCTTCTTTAACCGAAGAAGCCGCTAAAGAATTTTTAACCCTTGCCTTAAACTGTGACCAATACTCTATGCTTAAATTGGTTGCCCCCTATTCTAAAAATCGTGTTGATGCCAGTAAGTTTGTAAGTGATTTAAAATATTTAATAGCACAAAGAATAAGAAAATCACCAAAATCAAATACTGCCAAACCACTTATGACGATTTATAGCATTATCCCAGAGTTTGAGGACTCACTCGCAACAAATATTAACCTAAATCTGTTATTTTGCAATTTAACCTGTAAAATGACTGATATTATTAGGAGGAACAAATGACAGAAGTTGTATCAGTAAAGTTTAAAGATACCGGCAAATCCTACTTTTTTGAGCCAAACGGCAAAACCCTAAAGCTTGGTGACAGGGTTGTAGTTGAAACCCAAAACGGTAACGAGCTTGGCATTATCGCCGAAAGTAATCACAAGGTGAATGACGAGGATTTAGTATCTCCGCTTAAAAAGGTGCTGCGCATAGCCAATGAAAAGGATTTAAAGCGCGCTGAGGAAAACAAGAAAAAAGCGGTTGATGCCCTTAAAATTTGTGAAGAATTGGTTGAACACCACAAGCTTGATATGAAGCTTGTCGAGGTAGAATATTCCTTTGACGGCAGTAAAATTGTATTCTTCTTTACTTCGGACGGCAGGGTTGACTTCCGCGAATTAGTAAAGGATTTAGCTTCACGTTTCCATACTAGAATTGAACTTCGCCAAATCGGTGTGCGTGACGAAGCAAAGCTTTTAGGCGGTCTTGGTATTTGCGGTCAGCCTTATTGCTGTAAACGCTTTTTAAGTGATTTTCAGCCCGTATCTATTAAAATGGCAAAAGAACAAGGCTTGTCCCTTAATCCAACCAAAATTTCGGGTAGCTGCGGCAGACTTATGTGTTGCCTTAAATACGAGGAAGACGCATACAGCCATTTGGCTTCTATTACCCCACGTGTTGGCTCTACAGTTAAAACACCGCAAGGTATGGGCACCGTTACCGATGTTAATTTGGTTACTGGTAATCTTTATGTAAAACTGCTTGATAGCGATGCACTACCCTTTAAAATTCACAACGATAATGTTAGTCGTGTTGCCTCACACAAAAAGCCTAACAACTCCCAAAACGATGAATAATTCGTTAAATTTTGTCTTCTTTTAAATTTTCGCTTGATTTTTATGCGAAATATGTTAAAATAAGTTTAGTAAATCTACGGAGGTGTTTCTAAGATGGCTTATGTAATTTCTGATGCATGCATTAGCTGTGGCGCTTGTGCAGGCGGTTGCCCTGTTGACGCTATTGTTGAAGGTGCTACTCAATACGAAATTGACGCTGATAAGTGCTGTGACTGTGGCGCATGTGCTGCTGGTTGCCCTGTTGACGCTATCTCTGAAGGCTAATCTTTACATACTAAAGATACAACCTATTGAATCAACGCCTTTACAGTTTGCTGTAAAGGTGTTTTTTCGACTGTTTTTGCTTGACAAACTTTTGCAAATCGTTAAAATAATTAAAAAGGGGTGAATTCCGTGGAAAATACAAAAACTATTACAACTAATAAAAAGGCATATCACGAATATTTTGTGGTAGAAAGCTTTGAATGCGGAATTGCTCTTTCGGGTACTGAGATTAAGTCCATCCGCCAAGGCGGTGTTAATTTAAAGGATGCCTGGTGCAGTGTTGACGACGGCGAAATGATTATTAAGCAAATGCATATAAGCCCTTACGACCACGGCAACCGCTTTAATAAACCACCCGCCCGAAACCGCAAACTGCTTATGCACAAGCGGGAAATTATGCGCCTTTTTGGTGCGGTTAAGCAAGACGGTATGGCTTTGGTTCCCCTTTCTCTTTATTTTAAGGGTTCTCTTGTAAAGGTGCAGTTAGGGTTGTGTAAGGGTAAAAAATTACACGACAAGCGTGAAACCGCCGCCAAGCGTGATGCAAACCGCGCTATTGACAGAGCACTAAAGGAACAAAATAGATAATCTATTCCGAATTCATAATTACGCATTACGAATTAATATAAGGGAGTGTAAAGGTTTCGACAGGGATTTTGAAGTATGGGAAGCGAGCAGTGGTGCGGTACCACTATAAAAATCGCATTAAAAATTAACTAACAACAATAAAGTTGCTTTAGCTGCCTAATTAGGCGGCTCGTCGAACCTTAGAGTACCACGGCTAAGGCAAGGCGTCGATTTAGTGGTGAACGTGAACGGCGGGTTGTCCCCCCTGCCGTCACGCAGTAGGGACTACTAAACAAAGCAGTCGGTCGCTTGACGGCTTTGTAAGGGAATGTAAATAGGCGACTGCGCTCGGAGAGGCCTGTATGAATGAATTTTTGGACAGGGGTTCGATTCCCCTCACTTCCACCAGTGGCATGTTGCCACACCCAATCCGTCCAAGTTGATGCGAAATGAAAGTTTGTACCACGAGACGTGAGTTCGTGTGCCAAGCAGTATGCTCCACCAATCGAGAGGCTCGACACCCAATTCGTACTAATGTCTTCTGCTAATTTCAGATTAGCGGCTCGACCATATAGTTCGTGCTTGGATGTTGCGGCTTAACCAAAAAAGACCAAGTCAATGACTTGGTCTTTTTTATTTAATTTTTGTTACAAAGCAAATATTTTACTTTATCTTAACTTCTCTAAACACCACTTCGGCTGCATCGGGCCTAGTGGTGATTTTTATAGGCAGTCCCGTGCCGCCTAGATGTAGCTTATATTCAAAATTATCGGTCACACCTTCAGTATAAAACACATCATCTTCTTTAAAAACTTCGGTATTAGGATTAGTTAAAACCTCATAAATAAAGGTTGCTACCGCGTTTTCAAAAACAATTTTTTGGGCTTTATATTCAGTATCTTTAAAGCTAGAGGTTACTCCGCTTTTAGTAAAGGTAAACTTAAGACCTTTTATATCATCGGGTGAAATAAATTCTATAACCATTCCACCGTTTTGGTCGGTTTCACCCTTACACTCATAAACTTCGTTATAATATGTAACATCGCAATTAAAGGTAATACCTTTAGTTTGGGGCGTTAAGTTAGTTCCTCCTTTACAACCCGCAAAAATCAATAATGCTAATATAACCGAAAATACTTTTTTCAAAAAATCACCTTTTAAAGTGCTTCGATTATATCACTCGGCATAAGCGAGGCTTCTCCCCTAATTTTTGCAACCTTATCGGCCGTAGCGCTGTGCAGGTAAATTGCGGTTTTTACAGCATCGGTAACAGGTAAGCCTTGTGCAAGGTAGGAAACCACCATGCCCGCCAAAACGTCACCGCTACCGCCCGTAGCCAATCCCGCATTACCGCAAAGGTTGAAAAACACCTCTCCCTCAGGGGTAGCCAAAATTGTATTAGCACCCTTTAGCACAACATAGCAATTATATTCACTTGCAAAATCCAAAGCGGTTTGTACACGATTTTCTTCAATTTCCTCGACAGTTTTACCCTTAAGCCGTGACATTTCCGCAGGGTGTGGAGTTAAAATAATCGGAGCGTTAGTTTTCTTTAATACATTTATATTCTCGACAATTGCATTTATGCCATCGGCATCTAAAACTGTTGGGATTTTTGTTTTTAATATTAAATTTTTAACTAATTTTTGAGTTTGGCGGTTATTACCTATACCACAGCCAATAAGCACGGCTGTCGCTTTATGTAAGGCGCTTTCAAGGTTTATATTGCCTTTAAAAGTGCCGTTTTTGGTTTGTTTTGCGATAACACACACCGCTTCAGGAACGGCAGTAGTTAAAATAGGATAAATAGATTTTGGTGTTACGCATTTTGCGATACCAACTCCACTTCTAATACACGCCCTAGCTGACAAAATTGCTGCACCTGCCATACCGAAACTACCAACAAACAAAGTGGCAGTACCGTAGGTACCTTTGTGAGAATTGGGCTTTCTTTCGGGTAAAATTGGTGCTTCAATGGTTTTATATTTAAAGCCACAAGGCTTAACTCCTATATCGGCAACAACTACCTTACCCGTAAAATCAGTTGCAGGTGGCAACATAAAACAAGGCTTGTGTGCAATAAAGGTTACGGTTAAATCTGCATTTACACAAGCACCTAAAATTTTACCGCTATCACACTCAATACCCGACGGTATATCCACCGCAATTCTTTTAGCGTTCATAGAGTTAATTTTATTAATTAACTTAACTAAATCATCACTAAGTGTTCGGGCAAGACCAATGCCGAAAACAGCATCAATAATAATATCATAATCATTATCTAAAACATTAGAAAACGCAACACCCGAAAGCAAAGCGTAATAATGCTTTGCCGAATCGGTTAAAGGCTCACCCATAGGGGTAATAACAGTAACGAAAGCACCGCTATTTTGCAGGTTTTGTGCAATTACAAAGCCGTCACCGCCGTTATTACCGTTACCGCAAACCACGGCAATTTTTTT
>JAZORK010000242.1:0-4731 GCA_045656485.1 Acutalibacteraceae bacterium
GTCGTGATAGCTATAATTGTAGCGGTTATTCGAATGCATTTTTTGATAAGCAATTGAAATTAGCGCTAAAATAAGTCCGTCACCAAAAACGTCGTAAATATAAACATCCCTGTCTTTTAAATGGGCTTCACGCTTTACACCCATCTCCAATTCTACGCATTTTTCTAATATGGTTTCAACCTTTTTAGCATCCACGCCTGTGTTGTTTTTAAGGTAATCCACCGTGAATGTTTTTGAACAAGCTGTCGAGTGAATAAAATGTATCGCTTTAAGTGCATCAGTGTCGGCTAAGAAGGATAAAAGGTCTATAATGCGGGTCTGACATTCAGGATCTAAGAGCCATTTAAAGTTAGCGCTGTTTCGCAACTGCATTACCGAAAGATTAACATTTTCGGAACATACATTATAATTGTAAAACGCATCTTGTGATATGCGGCATATATTCCCACCGGAGCTTTGGGGCGGTATAATGGGCAGGGCGTCATAGCTCTCAGTATCTTCCGGTCGAAAATTGTCAAAGGATGCAGGAAAAATTTCTCTCGCTATTTCAAAGGTTTTGAGAATAGTCTGGCGCTTATCTAAGTTTTTGAATTGGTTGGCTATTACCGCTGTTGTGCTGTTTTCTTCTGTTTTAAGACCCAAAAGTGTGTCGGTGCTTACATTATAATAACGTGAAAGGGCTACAAGCATCTCAAGGTCGGGGGTGGAAGTGCCGTTTTCCCATTTTGAAATGGTTTTGTTGGATATTTGAAGCGCTTCGGCAACCTCTTCCTGCGTTGCGCCCTTAGCCTTTCTTAATTCGGTAAGCATTGTGGATATATTTATTTCGGTCATAAAAACACCTCGTTGTAAAAATTCAATCTCCGGATTTTGTACTTTTATTGTAATTTAAACTGTTGGTGGAGTCAATAGAGCAAAAATGGTGGAATTCTCCGCTGTGGAGAATTTCAAGCCAAAAAACACTTAAAAGTGGAAAATGAATATAAAAAAACAAGACCCACCAAATGGTGAGTCTTATTTGTTTGGTGCGAGTGATGGGTGAGGTTGCGAGCGGTCGCTGTGCGAGATACAGCGAGCAAAACGAAGCGCCGCGGTCGACAAGCGAGATACGGCAGTATCGAGTCGTCGGGCACCGCAAGAGGGCGAACCGAAGGTTCAAGGCCCTTAATCAATATAAAAAATAAGAACTAACAAAAGTCAGTTCTTACCTTGGTGCGAGTGATGGGACGCACCTTGCCTACGGCAATGTGCACTGCTTGACGACCCAATGTTTTGCATTCGGTACCCGTCTGCGCATCTGCTCACTAAAAAACAGTCCACTGGACTGTTTTTCTTAACATTCGCAGCCCTCTTAGGCTTCAAGTCCCATCACAAAATTACAACAAAAAAATTCCCAAACCAAACCTAAAGGTTCAATTTGGGAATTTGGTGCGAGTGATGGGACTTGAACCCATACGTCGTCGACACACGCCCCTCAAACGTGCCTGTCTGCCTATTCCAGCACACTCGCATTTCTTATTCACTTTTAAGCGCTCAATTATTATATCAAATAGTATTAGACTTGTCAACAAAAATTTTAAAAAATATATAATAAAATACCACGAAGAAGAAAAATCTTCTTCGGGATCTGAAATTTTGCGATATGTCGGCACTGCCGACTCGATATTTTTGCTTTGCAAAGGAGGGTTTAATAAGCCTTGCCCCAATAGAGCATGTGTTTTGCTTCTTTGCCGCAGCAAACGCATTTGCCGTCGATTACGCTTTGTTCAAAAGGAATACAGCGTGAGGTTACGCCTGCGGTTTCCTTGAGTTTGTCTTCACATTCTCTATCGCCGCACCACATAGCACGAATAAAGCCGGGTTTGTTTTCGGCAATATCGGTCATTTCGTCAAGGTTGTGTGCATCGTAGGTCATACTTTCACGGCGAGCGAGAGCCTTATCGTAAAGACCTTGCTGTACAGCTGCTAAAAGCTCAGGAATCTTGGTTTCTAATTCGTCAAGGTTTATAACTGTCTTTTCGCCGTTATCGCGTCTTACAGCCACGCAAACATTATTTTCAATATCACGGGGACCAAGCTCAATTCTAAGCGGAACGCCCTTCATTTCGTACTCAGCAAACTTCCAACCAGGTGACTGGTCAGTAATATCAATCTTAGCACGGCAAACATTGTTAAGTCTTGCATAAACTTCGTTTGCTTTTTCAATAACGCCTTCCTTATGGGTAGCAATCGGCACTACAACGGTTTGGATAGGAGCAATCATAGGCGGAAGCACAAGGCCGTTATCGTCGCCGTGGGTCATAATAATCGCACCGATAAGACGTGTGGTAACACCCCAAGAAGTCTGGAATGGGAATACAGGCTGATTATTTTTATCGGTATAGGTTACTTCAAATGCACGGGAGAAACCGTCACCAAAGAAGTGTGATGTACCGCTTTGTAAAGCCTTACCGTCGTGCATTAAGGCTTCGATAGTGTATGTAGCTTCAGCACCTGCAAAGCGTTCCTTTTCAGTCTTAATACCCTTTACAACGGGCATTGCCATATATTCTTCAGCAAACTTTGCATAAACGTTTAATTGCCCAATTGTTTCAGCCTCAGCCTCTTCACGTGTTGCGTGAAGGGTGTGACCTTCCTGCCATAAGAATTCACGTGAACGAAGGAACGGACGTGTGGTCTTTTCCCAACGAACTACGCTACACCATTGGTTGTAAAGCTTTGGCAAATCACGGTAGGAATGAACAATATTTTTAAAATGGTCGCAAAATAGAGTTTCAGATGTGGGGCGAACACAAAGTCTTTCCTCCAACTTTTCTTCACCGCCGTGGGTAACCCATGCAACCTCGGGCGCAAAGCCTTCAACGTGGTCCTTTTCCTTTTGTAAAAGGCTTTCGGGTATAAACATAGGCATATACACGTTTTCGTGGCCTTTTTCCTTAAACATATTATCAAGATTTTTTTGAATATTTTCCCAAATAGCGTAGCCGTAAGGACGGATAATCATACAACCCTTAACAGAGGAGTAATCAATAAGCTCAGCCTTTACACAAACATCGGTGTACCATTTGGCAAAATCTTCATCCATAGAGGTAATTGCTTTTACTAATTTTTCTTTAGCCATAATAAGAGTGTGAAACCACACAAACCTACCTTTCATAATATAAGCATTAACGTATTTATTATAAAAGAAATAACATAATTTTGCAACCTTTTTTATATAATATAAAAAAAGTATTGACAAACGCTTAAGAAAAACATATTATTTTATATAGCGTTTTCCTTTTTCGACAAATTTTTTAGGAGGATTATTATTATGACATTTGATAAAATAAAAGCAATCTTAGCAGACCAACTCGACGTTGATGAAGAATCTTTAACTCTTGATACCGATATGGCAAGAGATTTAAATGCAGACAGCCTTGACGTTGTAGAAGTTTTAATGTCTATTGAAGATGAATTTGGTGTTGAAATTCCTGATGAGGAAATTGACAACATTAAAACCATCGGCAATTTGGTTGAATATATCGACAATAACGCTTAAAATCTTAACCCCCTTGGTAGCAAGGGGGTTTCTTCTTGCAAAAGTGCAGAATTTATAGTAAAATTATAATATATCTTTTAAGGAGCATTAAAATGATTATATTAGAAAAACTTAAAGGTTCGGCATTAAAGGCTTTAAAAACGATACTTTTGTTTTTTACTGAAATTAAACCTGTAAAGCGGCAGTCTTTCAGCAATATGGATATGATTGAGATAGGATTAGCACTTTTGCCTGCGGCAATTTTTGGGTGTTTGCTGTTTGGGCTTAATGCGCTTGTAAGAATTTTGCTTTGTGTGGCAGTATGCATCCTTTTTGCTTTGCTGTGGGATATTATTTTCAAAAGGGAAAATATTGCCATAGATTATAAATCGGCGCTTACAGGCCTTATTTTAGCGCTTATATTGAGTAGTAGTTTACATTTCGCTTACATAATAGCAATAAGCATAGTTACAATGCTTTTGTCAAAACTTCTTTTCCGTAATAATGAGTTGGCCCTTGCTTATCCCGTTTTAATTGCAAACACCTTGTTTTTAATCGTCTTTTTCAAAGTGTTTACAGCCTATGTATTGCCCTTTGAAAACACCGTAGCGGCAAGCCTGCCCCTTAATTATATGTTTGGCGGTGATTCTGCCGTCTTTTCGGCAAAGGATTTATTTTTTGGGCTTCAAAGCGGTAATATTGGTGAAATTTCCGACTTTTTGCTTCTTGTCGGTGCAATATACCTTATGCTTCGAAAAATCATTAATCCCGTTATTTGCAGTTTTTGTGTGGCAACAGTGGCTATATTATCACACGTTTTCGGTCAAAGCTTGCCCTTGTCACTTTTGGGTGGCGGATTATTCTTTGCAGCTTTTATTTTAACAATGGATTACGGCTTTTTAGCCACACCCCTTTATAAAAAGATTTTATACGGCATTTGCTGCGGTGTGTTAACCTGTTTTATAAGATTAATATTCAAGTCCGAAGGTGCGGCGTTGGCGGTATTACTAAGCAACTTAATATTTAAGTACGTCACCTGCCATAATATTAAAAGGGTATTTGAGTTTTGTAAAAATATTGATTTTAAAAAGTATTATGAAAAGATATTAGGAAAATTAAAAAAGAGCGAACATTGAGTTCGCTCTTTTAAATTAGTTCAAGATATAAATTTCAGCTGTTCTTACACCAAAGTTAACACATTCACTTCTGGT
>JAZORK010000243.1:0-2435 GCA_045656485.1 Acutalibacteraceae bacterium
TTTGTCGTAGGTAGTTTCTTCGCCGTATTCAATATCCCACAAATCATCAACACCATTTTCGCCACGTTCATTTGAGCGGTCAAAGCACGCATTTGGTACACAAACTCGCTGCACTGTGATGGCTGTTGTTGTGCCATCTCCGTTGCTTTCCCTCAAATAATCCACTAAGCAGCAATGGTTATGTCCGTGGATATTGCCGATAACAGATGCTGCATTTTTACCGCTGTAATTGTATGTAATTGTGACACCGTCTTTTGTAAGTGATACCGAGGTGCCGTTTACGTAAGCCTTTAATATTGTTACCGTGCCGTTAGATATGGAATAGTCAAGCGGGTGATGAGAGAAAATAATAATACTCCATTCAGCCGCATCAGATTTTGCCGACAAGTCAAGCGTTTCTGCAAACCACTTCATTTGAGTACCACTCATATAAGCAGACGTGCCATTGGCGGGATTAAGACCTTTCAAGTCTGCCGTATTCAAAAGAATTACACGAAGTTTCCAGTCATCAAAATCACGATAGCAATAACCACGAACTTTTTCGCCATCGGGATAAACCGCTCCTTTGTTGTATGCGCCAAACAAGGGGAAAAGTTCGTTTTCGTCAAGATAATCATTGCTATTAAAAGCATAATTATATACGATACTGTCGTGGTTTCCTGTTGTACGGAAGTTCGGAATACCACGGAAGGCTGACTCTAGGCAGGCGTTAGCGGAACGAATTTCGCCAAGCCCTCTTTCTATTGTTGCTCGGTATTCGCTACCTTCAACGCCTGAACCCCAAGCGTTATCGCCAAGATTTACAGCAAAGTCTATATTGACATTCTTGCGGACCAAATCCATACCTTGCCCTGCATGAATGTTGGAAATCCTTATTTGCTCATTGTCAAGGTGTTCATGCATATCTGAAACGGCAATAAAGGAAAAGGTGTTTGCGTTTTGGTGTAAATAACCTTCTCCTGCCACTCTTTCCGCTTCTGTCACGACAAATGATTCTACTTCTGCATTTGTGCCGCCTGCTTCCAATACTGCCACACGAGATTTTAACGCCGTTATTTCAGCCCTGTTAGCTAAAATTTCTTCTTCATAATCGCTGGGAATAAATGCACGTCCCGTACTAGTCCAACTATATCCACTTGTTGCTTCTATAGGTTCGTCATGTGTGACAATAAGATTAGCTCCCTTACCATTGAGCGACAAACGCATATAGCCGATTTTGCTTGCGTTTGCATTGCTATTGAAAGCGACAGTTGGCACTAAACGCCAATAAGCAACTTCTAAATCTTCCCGGGTAAAGTTAGTCGCAAGGTTGGTGTTTGAACCAATCATATTCCACGGATTGAGTATGGTAGACATTGCAAGTGATTTGTCCGAAGCCGCATACATATACAATCGGCAATGCGATACTGCCGTCCACGAAAGCCCCTTTACATAAATCGTAGGGAAAACGCCGTCTTTTATCACATAAGGAATAAAGCCCGTAGCGGTGAAATTACCGTCGCTACTGTCGGGCATAGCGGCACTACTGTTCAAATAACCACCATCGTTATATCCCACACCGTTGTAAGCGGCTGTACTGTCATACGCTTGCGCCGTTGGAACAAGATTTGTATACCCAGCACCCGCAGAATACATATATGCGTATATAAATCCGTCCGGCAATATATAAAATTTACTTGTGTCGGTACATTTTTCTATGCTTTCAACAAATTCGGGCTGAAGCTGTGATTTGCTTGCAAGCTGTGAAGTTACCTCCGCTTCCATTTCCGCATTTGTCGGAGTTTCAAATGTTCCTGCGTTTATGCTTGACCCGTTAGATAAATTTAAGGTTAATGCGTATTTCGCCATACGCTACCCCTCCTTTGCTTTATACTGCTGTAAGGGTTGCGCCAACAACACTTACGCCGTTAGCGCCCGGAGCACCACCCGCCCCCGTAGCTCCGGTATCGCCCTTACTGCCTTTGCTTCCGTTTTTCACGGTGAAAGTAGACTTGTTTCCGTTACTCAACGTAACTGTGATAACATTATTGCCGCCGTCTGCGCCGGATGTGGTTGTTTGTTCCACAGACGATACAGAAACGCCAGCCGCTCCCGGAGCACCGGGGTCGCCTTTTTCGCCTTTTTCGCCCTGCGGCGCTTCAAATTCTCCCGCAATAATTTCCGTATCGTTAGAAAGTTGTAGTTTAAGTCTATATTTTGCCATAATCACATCTCCTTTCAATTCACGGTTTCAAGTGTTAAAGCTTTAATGCCCACGCCGTCTGCTCCTGCTGCGCCTTTTTCGCCGGGGTCTCCCTTTTCGCCCGTGCTCCCCTTTGTGCCGTTTTTAACAGTAAAAATGGAAGTTTCGCCGTTGCTCAATGTAACGGTAATAACGTTGTTATCGCCATCGGCTGTGGCGGTGGTTGTCTGCTCAACGGTGGAAACGGACACAC